>JBAVVB010000025.1:0-4158 GCA_049697075.1 Nitrosotalea sp. | reverse complement strand
CTCTGTAGTTGTTCTTGATGTTGATACACTGTCATTGAGTGGTAGTGATTCTGTCAATGCGTTGGTATGACCATGAGATTTAGTTACTGAATCTGTTAGAGCTAGGGATTCTGTCAATGCATTGGTATGACCATGAGATTTAGTTATAGAATCTGTGAGTGCTAGGGATTCCAACATTGCCAATCTGTATGTATGTGATGCAGTTACGCTATCAGTGAGTGAGAGCGACTCTTGAAGATGCGTTGATATCGACTTGATAAAACTCGTGTTGTCAGAAATTGAAAGAGACTCTGTCAAGGATTTGTGGATTACTTTTTGTACAGACAATGTGTCACTTAATGACAATGATTCTGTTGGTACTATTCTTCCAGAAGGTATGACCTCAACTGCAATTTCTGCCCACTCGTGAGTAGTAGATAATTCCCACGATGAGGTATAACTCTTCGTTGTTGTAGTAGTGGCGGCACTACCATCACCTTCCATAACAGTGCTTGTAGAACCAGAGTATAACGGGGATCCTTGGGTTGCTCCCGTTGTTGTTGCTGCTCCATTTGAATTAAAAGATAGAGAATCAATAATCCAGCTGTTTGTGTTTAGCGTAGTAACTGGTATCGAAGGTGTTTTACTATCACCAGTGGTTGTAACTGGAGTTCCAATAGTTCCTGATTGGGCCACACCATAAAGCGATATTACACCTAGAATTATTCTGTCTGTTTTTGATCCTGTCAGTGTGACTGTAACTGTGTTATTTCCTGTGGGCGGGTTTACCAAGTACCACATTTCATCATCTACACCACCGCTTGCAGTTTCTTTGTCTGTAACCCTAGTAAACGAAGATGCACCATCCGTTACTGTGGAAACAGAACCGACAGTAGAGTCTTTTACACTGATTCCTGCTATTAACACTCTATCTGCGTTGTTGCCAACAGTTAGAGAAGATGAAAGAGTGTTTGCAGTAGAAGAAGATCCGGTATCAGCTTCTGCAGTTGTGTCCTCATTAATGGTACTTGCAGGATCGTTTGCAACGAACCATTGTCTTGCCTCGGTAAAGTTGCCTCCATTGCCATACGTAATTTGAACTGGACCTAGTGCATAAAGTTGTGGAAAGTCTAGCGGAACAGAGTAAGAGTATTGTACAGATGTCCTGTTTCCAGTCAAGTCTCTGTTCCATGTGAGAACCTTTGTGTCTCCAACTGTTTGTACAGCCGCATCAGTTGTCACATTGAATACTGCTGGCACAAATTCTTTTATGGTCAAGTTTTGCGCGTTTACAAATGATCCAATATCTATCTTGACATTGAACAAGTTTGGATTGTTGATTGGATCAATCTTGCTGTCTGCGGTTCGAATTATATCAAAGTCATAGTTGTTTTTGGCTAAAAAGTAGGTCGAAAAGTGAGTTATTCCGTTTGGAGTGCTAGCTGATACATTTACCGTATAGTTACCCTCAGTTGATGTAGTATATTGTGCATCATAGACACCGCATGACGGATCACGTACTATTCCATTGTTACTTGAAAGGAGTGTACCTGTCAGGTCTGGAGAGAGAATGTTCATTGATATTTGAGAGTTGCAGACTGGTCTGCCGGCGTTGTCTAGTACCACTATAGTAAGATCTGCTGTCTGTCCTGGCTTGTAGATGCTCTTGTCTGTGTTTACGATAGTAAGACCCCAAGCAAACTGGGTCTGTGACATGTATTTTTTGCCGTTCTTTGTAAGCTCAACTATTGCTGTGTATAGTCCGGGTTTTCCATATCTTGAGGACGATATCTTGATGTCAAACTTGCCTTCTCGTATCTTTGCAAATGTTGCATTTGCAGATATTTGTGTGCCATGTGGATCCAAAAGTTGGATCTTTATACCCTCGCTGTTACTTTGCCACTCACCTGATTGTGATCCTCCATTTGTATTGTTAAGCACCTTTGCTAATTTTGCATATGTGGTATCGTTGACGTACTGGAAATGAAATTCTGGGCTATCTGTTATCTTGTATGTCTCCTCGGTAGCATTTAGGTTCAGGGAATTGGCAGATATTGTATAGTTGAGTAGCGTGGAATTTGTCATATTTGAATTGCTTGTGTAATTCAGCGATATGCTATCTAGAATGGGCATTGCATCGGTAAGAGTAGAATTATCTTGCAATGGTGTTTTCAGAGCCAACTGAGGATAAAATGAGGCAAGATTTTGGTTGTAAAGGCTGCTGATTTGAGAAGGGGGTAACAGTGAATCATACAGATTGACATTGCTAATGAGTCCTGAGAACTGGCTTGTTGCCTCTTGTCTTACGCTGTTGTACTGTGCTCCTATTACTATATCTGCACTAGATGACAGGTCAGTAGAGTTCTTTGTTGCAAGGTTTCCATTCTCAGAGATGACAGTCATATTTGCAAGCGGTGCTGATGATTGCAGTGTACCGTTGACATATAGTGATATTGAAGAGCCGTTAAATGTGACAGCTAGGTTTGTCCAATTTTCCCCGATGGGTACAGTGGAGCTGACAGTATCCCACTTTATTCCATCAAATATTGAGAATTGGGCAGTCTTGTATGGTGGAATTATGTTGTTGATAGTAAGGGCAAAGATTCGCTCCTTGCTTATTATCGTAAATACAGGCGAGCCCTGGCTGTAATCGGGTTTTACCCATGCAGACAACGTTAAATTCTTGATCTCTTTTGTGGCAGAGCCGTTTGCAGTGAGATATCCATTGCCCTGCAGCTGCAGTACAGTGCTGTTTGTACTGTTGGCAAGTTCTATCTGGCCTATTGTTTTGGTTCCGTTATTTTTGGCTCCAAAATTCCAAGATTGGGTAGCATTTAGAGAATTAGTGGTTTGTGTTGAATTTGAGTAGCCGTTAAAGTTGAGTTCGTGTGTTGAATTTGAGTAGCCGTTAAAGCTAAGACTGGATTTGATTTGTGTGGAGTTGGAGTAGCCGTTAAAGCTAAGACTGGAGCTTGCTTGAGGGATATTTTGTTCAGATATTACCGCAGACGTATTGGATTGATTGGCCTGAGAATAGGCGTATGCCAAAAAGCTTGGCGATATTGAAATTGGTCCCACTATACTAGATGAGAGAATAATTATAAACAAAACAAGGGATGCAAATCTTTTTGATTTGTAGAATGTGATCTGCGTTCCCTCTGAGCGGATTAGGATATAGCCTGAAAGAGGCACCAACACGATGAGCAGTGTTGGATTTTTTAGATCGGCAGCAGTGTGAGCTAATTCTGTTAGATCATCTGCTAACACATACGAATTGTCAACGATGAGTTGAGTGCGATGTTGTATTGACGTTGAAATTGAATCCAGTTGAATTTCAAGTGTTGGAGCAAACTTGTGTATGGAATTGATGATACCTGGTTCTATGCTGTTAATTGCCAGTTCATTTATCGTTCTGATTTTATCCTGTGCATAGGAGATTGTGTCAAGTTGATTTTGATCAGAGAGATTTAATCCATTTTTTTCTTCTACTAATTTTCTTCCATCAAATCGTAATCTGTCTATACCTGTTATTCTTTCCAATGTTGTAAGGTTGTCAGAGCTTTGTTTTACAAGAATAATCATGTCTTGATCTGGTTTGTTGATTGATATAGCTAGTTTTTCAGTCAGATCAATTTGTTGATGCAAAATGGGTTTGGCATATTGAACATCTTGATGTCCTTGGTTTTGCGGATCATTTGTACTTACTGAAACTCCATCGGTAAGATCAATTTCGATTTGTTTTGTACTCTTGGAATTTTGTGACACTGTACTTGTCCGATCTGGTAATGAATTTTTTTGGACTGCCTTTGTATTTTCGTTATTCATTGCCAATGCATCATTACTTGCAATTGTCAACAGCGAAATTGCAAGTAAACAAAATATGAAGATTGAGGAAATTTTTGCTTTCAAATAATTCTCTTCTCCATACAATTTCTGAAATTGGTTGAATCCTTACCTAAAATGTCATGCCCAATGAAATTGTAGAAAATGATTGGTGGTGATTTGAAATCTACAATTACCATTGGGGTAGACAAAACTCTATGAGTAAGGATTCCACCAATCATCAAGATTGGTTAAATTGCAATAATCATTAAGGGACAGGGAATTATGAGGTAAGATTGGGTTCCATGATGGCATCTCTGTCTGCCATAGATACCGCTTTGGAACGGCTTGTTTTTG
>JBAVVB010000024.1:0-2626 GCA_049697075.1 Nitrosotalea sp. | reverse complement strand
GCTTGGCCTTGTGTCATCTGCAGTATCAGACTTTGACAAAATAACTCGGGATTATGCTTCGCCTGCGGCAATAGGGCATGTCAGATATTCTACAATAGGCAAAAGTAACCTGGAAAACGCCCAACCGCTTAAAGTAAAGGACTTGTGTATTGCCCATAACGGAACCATATCCAATGTTGAAGAGTTGGCAGGCATGGTGGGAGGATGTACATTTACGCCACAAAATGCAAGTGATACACTTGTTGCAGCGCAACGGCTGGTCTCACTCATGTCTGAGAATGGAAAACTAGGCAGCGCGCTATCGATTTTGAAAAATGAGATGGTAGGCTCATTTTGTTTTACTTTTGTTTCTGATGACAACGCAGTATATGCAGCGCGTGATCCTAGGGGATTTCGACCCATGGTTATAGGATATAGAAAAGATAACAATTCTTACATTGTTGCATCAGAGTCTGTGGCACTTTCTGCAGTGGGGGCTCAGCTTGTGAGGGATGTAAAACCAGGTGAGCTTGTAAAAATCAGCAACGCAGGACTAGAGTATGAGATGTTCTCTGAAGAAAAAAAACCGGCTCACTGTTCTTTTGAGTTTACCTATTTTGCACATCCATCAAGTGTTATGGAGAGCTCTAACATCTACATCGTCAGAAAGAGAATTGGACAATTTCTAGCAAGAAAATATCCAATCAAGGATGCAGATATTGTTGTTCCAGTTCCTGACTCTGCAAGGCCTGCCGCACTAGGTTATGCACAAGAGCTAGGAATTCCATTTGAAGAGGGGTTGCTCAAGGACAGGTATAGCAGAAAAGGCCCACTACGCAGTTTCATTGAACCGCATCAAAGTGACAGAGTTGAAATTAATCGTTGGATTATTCCTATCACTCAAGTAATTAGCGGCAAACATGTTGTAGTAGTAGATGATAGTCTTGTAAGGGGCACAAGCTCAAAGGCAATCATCAAGGCACTGCGAAGAGCAGGTGCAAGAAAGATTAGCATGGTTATCACTTTTCCACAGATAAAATACCCATGCTATGCAGGAATTGATTTTCCCTCACAAGATGAACTGGTTACATTTATGGGAGATGACAAGAATTACACCGAAGACGAAATCACAGAAAAAGTCAGACAGCTAATCGGTGCAGATTTTCTTGGTTACAATGACGCACAAAATCTTGCAAATGCTGTAGGGATGGATTACAATTCGATGTGTTTTACATGCTATTCAGGTGATTATTCTACTCTTGGAATAAAACCCACGTTTAAGAGCAGAGCAGAAACAAAAGGGGAATAGAATTGGAGTTAGCATTTGTTCTTGTAAAAAGCAAAATGGGACATGAAATGGACGTGTTAAATGAAATCTTAAAAATTGATGGAGTAAAGGAAGTAACTGGTACCTACGGGCAATATGATATTTTTGTAAAGGTTCAGGCATCAACCAAGGCGCAAATTGACAAAATAATCACAAAAGAGATCCGTAAAGTCCACAATGTGATTTCAACAACCACCTTGCCTGTGATCCCAGGTCAGGGCGATAGCCACTCATCCAAAAGATAAGCATAATCTCAAAACTCGCACTAGCTTATCTGATCGTCCTAGAAACGGATCAAAAATATATCAGTTTAAATCCAAGCCAGTCCAATGACGCCTGATTGAGGTTTTTACGCTCAGGCAAGGTCAAAGATATCTACGAACTAGACGACAAGCACGTTTTATTTCATTTTTCAGATAGAGTTTCTGCATTTGATGTCAAGTTTCCAACCCCCATACCGCGAAAGGGCGAGGTGCTTTGCAAGTTTGCCAAGTTTTGGTTTGAAAAATTGCCAACTCAGAATCATTATGTCAAAACAGAGTCAAAGGACAAGATAGTAGTTAAAAAAATGGATATTATTCCAATCGAGTGTGTCGTCCGAGGATATTTCTATGGTAGTATAATCCAAAGGTGGAAAGAAGGCGAGGTAAAAATTCCAGAAGGCACTGATACTCAAATTGCCGCAAAATTTCCAACCCCAATCTTTGATCCTACAACAAAGTCTGAAACTCATGACATCCCAATAACTAGGGACGACGCATTGGCGCGAAACCTTGCAAGTCCAGCTGAGTATGACTGGCTAGAAAAGACATCGCTTGGAATTTACCAAAACATGTCAGAGATGGCAGATAAAGCCGGATTCATACTTGCAGACCTCAAGCTAGAGTTTGGGAAAATAGGGGATGAAATTATTCTAGGTGATTCAATTGGTCCTGATGAATACAGAATGTGGCCAAAAGAATCATACCAAGTAGGAAAGATACAAGAAAGCTACGACAAGCAGCTGTTGCGTGACTGGCTTGCAGCTCATGGCCTGCAAAAAAAGTTTGAAGACGAAAGAAAACAAGGACTAGTGCCTGTTGCACCAGAGCTTCCACAAGACCTGTGCAACGAAATGTCTTCAAGATACATAACTTCATACGAGCGCATTACTGGAACTCGTCTTTAACTCGAATTTTGTTCTAGGCCCTAACGCAAATCCTGCCAATCCATGTCATATTTTTTGCCCGGGGGACCTTTTTCCCAAAAACCCAAAAAAATTTTCTAATTTTGGTTTTATGGTAACGTTATCATATACATAGTAATGATGGTATACACATC
>JBAVVB010000023.1:0-2321 GCA_049697075.1 Nitrosotalea sp. | reverse complement strand
TCGTAATTTCTTGATGACTTCTGTTCCGTAACCTGTGATGAAGATTATTCGCTGTTTTGAATTTACTCTTTGAATTTCTCTTGCTACGTCTATTCCATCCATTCCGGGCATTTGCTGATCTAGTATTACCACATCAATGAATGATTTGACTTCTTTATTGTTATTTTTTAGAAAATCGGAATATGTTTGAAGACATTCTATGCCATCTCTTGCTGTTGTAACAATGTGACCTCTATTTTCAAGTGCAATCTTGTATGTCTCTGCTAAGTCTTGACTATCCTCTGCAACAAGTATCCTTAAGGCCATCTTAACACATCTAATCTATGTGTAAAATATTTCCATATAGTATCTTGTTTGTTTGGAACAAACATATAGTGATGGAATAAGGATGTTATTTTTTAGAACTTTAATTCACTAACCTCATGAATCTTTTGTCGATTCTAAACCCATCAAGGTCTTTTTCATCTCTTAAAACCTCTTTATATCTTGAATCAACTGAAATCATAAATTCTAATAGATTGAAGGATTCTTCCTTTCTTCCGTCCTTTAACATGGCGCATGATTTGTAATAAATTGCATTCGTATTAATGGGGTTGAATAAGAGTATCTTGTCAAAGCATTCTATTGCATCGTTATATCTTCCAATTGATGATAACAATCTTCCTTTCTGGCATAATGTGTTTCCATAGTTGATATCATGTTCTATTATTTTATCGTAACATAATAAAGCATCTTCGAACAGATCCAGAGATTCTAGTGCTATTCCTTTGTTGTATAATGCAGGTATGTGGGTTGGATTCATGCTCAATATTTTGTCAAAGCACTCTATTGCCTCTTCCCGTCTTGTCAGTTCCGAAAGCAAAATGCCTTTGTGGTATAGGGACAGCATATGATTTGGATTGATATCCAATACCGAGTCAAAAGATATCATGGCTAAATCTGAAAGACCGACTTTTGTCAGTATAATTCCTCTATGAAACAACGAAGGTAGGTGATTTGCATTGAGACGTAACACTGCATCATAACACATTATGGCATCATCGAAATGTTCTAGCGATTCACACATCAATCCCTTATTATATAATGCAGGAATATTGCTTTGATTGATCCCAATCACCCTGTTGAAACAATCTATGGCTTTTTGTGGATTGATTTCTGATAATGCCATTCCTTTATTGTTCCAAGATAGCTCATGGGTTGGATTCATGCTCAATATTTTGTCAAAGCACTCTATTGCCTCTTCCCGTCTTGTCAGTTCTAACAATACCAATCCTTTGTTGTATAGTGCTGGTTCATACTTTGGATTCATGCTCAATATTTTGTCAAAGCACTCTATTGCCTCTTCCCGTCTTGTCAGTTCCGAAAGCAAAATGCCTTTTTTGTGTAATGTATTGGCATTGTAAGGATCTATGCACAGTGTTCTTTCACATGATGCTATCGATTGTTCAAGTCTGCCTAACAATTCCTGAATGATTGCTTTACAGTAAATCACTTTTGTATTGTTGGGCTGTAATTTTATTATGTTATCTATATGTTCAAGTGCATTATCATAATTTTGTATGTTGTAGAAAAAATTACATAATCCAAATTCTGTTTCTGTAGATAGTTTGCCAGACGTCGCATTTACATTATTTTTCAGTGTTAACTTTTTATAAAGTCTTATTAAAGATTCTAATCGTTCTCTTTCTTTATGAGGAATTTCTATTTTTATAAGGTTGTAATTAGTAACCAATGTCATCTCTCTTACAATACGTTTGATAATATTTGATATGAGAGATATTTGCAATTGGGATTTTTCTAGGTCTGAATACATTTCATCACATCTACTGGCTGAAACAAGAATCTCTTATTCTGTTCAACCGTTGATATTTGACAATGTAACTCATAGGTTAAAAGTGATTGATTGCGCAAATTGAATGAGCTTGTGAGAAACAGTGCAGTAAAAATAATTATTTATTAAAAACTTGTAATTCACTCATTAATTTTGCAATCTGATAATGGTATTGAAAAATTCTCAAAAAACTTTCCAATATCCGTCTTTTTAATAGTGCACGTCACATACAAAAGGTTCAGACTGGAATCATTTTCCTGCGTGGAGTTGTCTGTTTGATTTGCAAACTTACTCAATGAATCAGTAAGATTTCCCAAACCTGCTCTTGAAAATGATAAATTTGTACTGTTATCAATTGTAGAATTTCTATATATTATATTCTGGAGATCTTGCGGAGTTATGCCAAATGTAGCATTTTTGCCAATGAGATGTTGTAATTCATCAGGGGTCATATTGAGAGTGGCATTCTTACCTATTATTTCTTGTAGCT
>JBAVVB010000022.1:0-13324 GCA_049697075.1 Nitrosotalea sp. | reverse complement strand
TTTGGAAATCTTTCCAGAACTCTGCGTTCTGCCACTCTTTGCATGCTAAGTGCAGGCTTTATTCGCAGTACACCAAGATGTTTTGGCCTTCTTCCTGCAACAGGCCTCTTTTTGCGCATGTTTCCTCTGCCCACGCGCATCCTTACTACTGCGATACCCTGCTTTGCCTTGTATCCAAGTTGTCTTGCTTTGTGTAACCTGCTTGGTCTGTCAATTCTTTCCAGGGCGTGCTGTTTTCTCCATTCCACAGCCTTTGCTCTAAGCTCAGGTGAATTTTCTTTCCACATCTTAAGCCATACTTGTTCCTGGTGACCTACCATATACCCCGCACTACTAAATTCCCCCTTAATATTCTGTTAGAACAACCCAGACATGCCAAGTTTCAAAACCCTATTATGAAATTGAATTGTTGCAAATTTCATGAAGTTTGTAGCAATGTTAGCAATCATAATAACAGTAGCATTTCTGGGTTTGATCGGAATATCATATGCTTCATCTGAGATATCAATTGTTACAAGCAGGCCAGTTTACCAATATGGAGACAGCCTTTCTTTTTCAGTTACAGTCTCTAACGTTACAGGAGACATGGCAGTTTTAGAGATTGTAGATCAATCAAACAAATCATCATCTCCAATTGACATGATAATTACAAAGCCTGTCTCAAATATCACGGCTCCAGTTCCATTTTATAAAACGATTTTTGCCCCTGGCACCTATTTTGTCAAGATCCAATATTCAGGTTCCAATGCAACTACAAGTTTTCAACTTGTGGACACGGGAGATATTGTGATTCCCCCACAGTTCAAGGAGGTAGCAAGTTCCTGGGTTCAGAACCAGACATCTAACAAGCTATTTGGAGAAAATATTTTCTATCTTGTTGATTCAGGCACAATCAAGATAGACGGTTACCACGACCAAAACATGACAGCAATTCCATCATGGTTCAAAAATGACGCACTTTGGTGGTCAAACGACTCTATTTCAGACAATGAGTTCGGACATGCAGTGCAATATCTTTTAGAATCCAAAATAATGATAGTCTAGTAGCTCTTTACAGTCTTACTTGGCCTTTTTCTTGCAGTACTTGCAATTACAATTACTACAACAATAGAAATGGCTCCAATTACTGCACAATCAATTGGGCTCAGGCGGATAGTTGCGTTTGGAATATACGGTATTGTGAAAACGATGTTTCCTCCTGTATTTGTTTTAGATGGAGTATTTCCTGGCGTTATACTTGATAATGTTTTGGATGGAACTTTAGATGGTGGGGATTGCGTTGTTGAATTTTTTGTGGTAGCATACGGAGATGGCTGCGATACAGTATGATTATTCATCGGTGACAAGGGCGGGGTTTGTGGTGTATTGTTAGAAGGTGAAGATAGAGTCACACCTCCGTTTGGCCCAGGTGCCACGATATAAGTTCCAATTATCTCAATTTGTTTATTGTCAGGAGTGAGTTGTAGTGACAGGGTTCTTGTGGTTGTAGTTGGAGTCTTTTCTTCCATATTTGCCAGTGTTCCGTCAACTACTGCAATAAATGGAATGTCGCTGTTTCCCTGTTTTGAATCAAGTAGCGCACGAGGTATTGTCAGATCAAGAGACGCACTTTGACTTGATACCTGTACTGATATAGTAAGCTCGTCGTATGTTGGATTTGGTTCAATGTCCTGTATCTTTACTCCATTTGCGTTATAGTTTATCTGATATGTATTACCAAAAATAACTGGAAACGAACCCGTGTCAGCAAAGACAGGAGTTAATGGAAGAAATACCAAGAATAATGCAGGCACTACTAGTGCTAGACGTACCAAGTCTAGATTACGCCACGAAGAATCATTATTATCTTTTCTGCTATAACATTTGCAGCTAAAGCCTGAGCTTCTCTTGTCTGAGCACCTATGTGAGGTGTGCATATTACGTTGGGAAGAGTGGTAAGCTTGTTTCCAACAGCAGGCTCTTTCTCAAATACATCTAACGCTGCTCCCGCAATCTTTCCTTCCTTTAGTGCGTTGTAAAGTGCATCTTCGTCAATTATCTCGCCTCGCGATGTATTGATAATACAAGTTGTCTTTTTCATCTGGGACAGCCTCTGCGCATTTACAAGGTGATGTGTTTCTGGAGTAAACGGTACATGAAATGAGATGTAATCTGCACTTGACAGCAATGTATCAAGATCTGCCTTGATTAGTCCCACTTCCCTTGAGAACTCGTCTGGTATCGGAATTACATCAAAACCTATGATATTCATGTTCAGAGCCTTTGCATGTCTTGCAAGTTTCTTTCCAATGTTTCCCAGCCCAACTACTCCAAGATATTTGCCAGAAAGTTCGCTGCCCATCAATTCCTTCTTTAGCCATTTGCCATTTCGTATCTCTCTGTCTGCTCTTGGTATCTCTCTTGCAAGCGATAACATCAATCCCAAGAAAAGTTCAGCTACTGCATTCATTGCACCTTCTACTGCATTGATTACGCGTATGCCCTTTGCCTTTGCAGCATTAGTATCAATATTATCAAGACCGACTCCAACTCGTGCAATTATTTTACACTTGTCAGCTTTTTCAATCAAGTCTTGTGTTAGCTTAGTCCTGCTCCGCACTATGACGATTTCATAGTTGCCAATTTTTTCCTTTATCTGTTCTGGCGTAATCTCAGGCTCGTATGTAATTTTCAAACCATTTTTTTGCAAAATTTCATTTAATATTTTATCAACTTGATCACAGATGAGAACTGTTTGGTTCATGCTCATGCAAGAATCCCGCTATGTACAGAATATAATCATTGTGTGATACTAAGATAAAAAAGGAAAAAGTTGGGATTAATGGACTTATTGTCCAGACATTCCGGTCATGTTTCCAGACCCGGTCATGTTTAGTTGGGCAGCACGATCGCTTGTGCATTCACAGTGGACAAATGTCTGCTGTGCAATGCTTGTGTCAGGTACGCTCGAGACTGGAGGCACAGCATCCGATGGATTTGGAGCTGGACTTGCCTGAGCTAGCTGGACTGCCGCTGCACCACTGAAGATTGCAGCATAGTCATGATTGACTATCACATATGCGCCCGGTTGATCATAGACTACATCGATGATTGCATCTTGTGAACCACCAATGTTCCATGTCTGAGTGCCCATTGCTTGTACCATGTTACCTTGTGTAACTCTGTCCATCTGTCCTCCCACAATGTGGAAGAATACTGGCATGTTACCTTGGTTCAATACGAAGTATCGTATGTGTTGACCAACTGGTAGAATTAATGGGGCAGACTTGTCATTAGCTGCTGGAGCATTGTTCCATACCTTTGTTACAACTGGATCATAGCCAAATGGCTTGCCGTTGATTACAGTCCAAGTTGTATTGTGTAAGAACATTGCAGCTTGGTTGTAAGATCCGTCTGCGTTAAGGTATAGTTGGTTGAATTGCAAAGTGAACTCGTATGCTGCTGGGTCAATCAAAGTATTGTTTAATACGACTTGACCAGCTTGTGTCTCAGTTCTCTGGATTAGGAGTTTGTGATATCCGTTGAGTGGATCAACAATTATCATTCCGTACATACCGGAAAGAACATGTTGGTCCATTCCAATAACACCTACACCTTCACAGTGATACTTGAAGGCACCAGGATAGTTTGCAATGTATGCGTATGTGTTTGTCTTGCCTGGCATCACAGGACCAAAGTTTGGCACTGCTGAGATTTGAGCAGCGTGCATGTCAAGGCTATGGCCTGTCAGCTCAGTTGATGGTACATTTAGTGTAACTTCGACTACATCGCCTTGTGTTACTCTAATTGTTGGACCAGGAACTTGGCCGTCAAAGGTCATTGCATCATACATTTGTCCGCCAGGAATTGGCAGCTTGACGCTTTCTGCGGTCAGGGTAATCTCATGAACGGTTCGACCATTTGCTTTTTCAACAGCAACTTGATCTAGCGGAATTGCGTCCGCTCCTACCATATTGAATACCAGACCACCGACGCTCTGTACATCTTTTGCAGTGACAGAATCAATTGTCTGTGGTGTGACTTTGTCAATTGTAGCTGGTGATACGCTTTGTGCGTTACCAGATACTACCTGCGTGTTTGAATATGTGCTACCGAACAGAAAGCTGGCCACTGCTACTACTGCAACAATGGACAGTATACTGTATCGTTTATTCATCATCTCGAATTTTGTTTATAAGTATATTAACCTATTGGGTTTTTGCGCTAAAACAAGTGGAACTTATGATCGTTACTTGAGAGATATTTTTACAATTTTTCAAATGCGAATGAATATTAGGAATTTTGATTGTATGATGCACGTGGAATACAGAACAGAAAGAGATTCTCTAGGAGAGGTAAAAATTCCCGCAGATGCATATTATGGTGCCTTTACATCAAGAGCAATCAACCAGTACCATGTAACTGGTCTGAAGCCACACATCAATTTGATAATGGCTTTTGTAATGATTAAAAGATCAGCTGCAATTGCCAACATGAAGACTAGATCAATAGATGCAAAACGTGGCAATGCAATTGTCAAGGCATGTGACAGAATATTGTCAGGAAAATTTCTTGAACAGTTTCTTATAGAACCAATCAACTCGGGTGCTGGCACAGCATTTAACATGAACACAAATGAAGTCATTTCAAATGTAGCTTTAGAAATTCTTGGAGAAAAGAAAGGAAATGACAAAGTTTTACATCCCAATGATCATGTAAACATGTCACAGTCAAGCAATGACACATTTCCAACTGCCATGCACATAGCAATACTTTTCAACATAAAACAAGTCATCCCAGTACTTGATGATCTTATAAAAACAATAACAAAAAAAGCAAGAGAGTTTTCAGGATACCAAAAAATAGGCAGAACGCATCTAATGGATGCCCTTCCTGTGACTCTTGGAGGAGAGTTTGCAGCATATGGTACAGCTATTGCAAAAACGCGTGATGCAATTTTTGCCGCAAAAAAAGAATTAGAGCACATTGCATTAGGTGGAACTGCTGTTGGTACAGGTGCAAATACTCCAAAAGGATACAGGCCCATTGCAATATCAGAGCTTGCAAAAATTTCAAAACTGCAGCTCAAGCCTCAGTCCGATATGCAATATGGTTTGCAGAGCAGATTTGCAGTAGCAAATATTTCATCTGCTCTGAGAAATTTGGCTCTTGAGATGGGAAGATTTTCAAATGATCTTAGATTGATGGCTTCTGGTCCTGTTGCCGGTCTATCAGAAATTGGAATACCTGCAGTTCATGCAGGCTCTTCCATCATGCCAGGAAAGGTCAATCCCTCTCTTGCAGAATGTATGAACATGATATGCTTTGACATTATAGGTAACGATACAACAGTGGCCCTTGCAGTACAAGCAGGTCAGTTTGAGCTCAACGTGATGCTGCCTGTAATGTTAAAGGCAGTTTTAGAATCAACAGACATGCTAAAGAATTTCGTGCCAATATTTTCACGCAACCTAGTTGCAGGACTTAGCGCAAACAAACAGAAGCTTAAACACTATATCGAAAACAGTCCTGTGATAGTCACATTACTTGCGCCAAAGCTTGGCTATCTAGTCTCTGCTGACCTGTACAAAGAATCTCTCAAGACGGGAAAGACCATACGACAACTCGTAGTCTCAAAGGGATTAATGAGTGAAAAAGAAGTCAATACTCTATTAGGATAGCATGGCAAAGATCTGGGTTGAAGCATACGGGTGTTCTGCAAGCTTTGCAGACTCTGAAATGATTACCGGTCTTGTAGTAAATGGCGGTCACACTCTGGCAGAAGATCCTTCAGATGCAGATCTCAATGTCATAGTTACATGTTCAGTCAAGGACGTAACTGCACACAAGATGGTACATAGAATAAAGCGATTAAAGAGCAAGCCACTGGTTGTGGCAGGCTGCCTTCCCAAGGCAGAGACAGTAACTGTGGAAAAATTCAGTCCAAAGGCAAGTCTTCTTGGACCAAACTCTCTTGGAAAGACGCTTGAGGTAATTGATTTCACACTCAGGGGTCACAAAAGAATTGAACTTGAAGATTCTGACACATCGAAGATCGGGTTGCCTAAGGTACGCCTAAACCCAGCTGTTGGAATAGTAGAGATTGCTAGCGGGTGCATGAGCGAGTGTACTTTTTGCCAGACAAAATTAGCAAAAGGAGAGATTCGCAGTTTTAGGATAGGAGATGTTGTAAGGCAGGTAAGACAAGAGATCGATGACGGATGCAGAGAGGTATGGCTAACATCGACTGACAATGGTTGTTATGGTTTTGACATTGGAACAGACCTTCCAAGCCTAGTAAATGCTGTATCAGAGATAGAGCGCGATTTCATGATTCGCGTAGGCATGATGAATCCAATGTACATGCCAAGAATACGCAAAGACCTACTAGAATCATTTGAAAGCCCCAAACTCTTCAAGTTCCTTCACATTCCCGTTCAGAGTGGAAGCGATCAAGTCCTAAAAGACATGAAACGTGGCCATACTGCAGAGGTCTTTAGAAAGTCAAGTGAGACATTTAGGAAGAAATTTGAGAAATTTACAGTTTCCACAGATGTGATAGTAGGGTTTCCAACAGAGAGTGAGGAAGACTTTGAGCAAACACTTGACATGATACAAGAGACAAGGCCTGATATCGTCAACCTCTCAAGGTATAGCGCAAGACCTGGAACAAAGGCCGCCTTGATGGACCAAGCAAATGTCTCAGACATGATGGAACGAAGCAAGAAACTTTCTGAGATAGTAAACAAGATATCTCAAGAGAGAAACCAGGAATGGATAGGTTGGAAAGGCGAGGTCTTGTTCGATGAGATCTCAGGTGATACCATAAAGGGCCGCAATTATGCATACAAGCCCATTTTTGTACAAGAGAAGATCAAGCTTGGCCAGAGAATGAAAGTGGAAATAACAAGAGCCGCAAAACACGGTCTTTACGGCCAGATTGCGAGTTAAATTTTTTAGATTGAACTTTGGATCAAAACTAAGCAACAAAGTTTTTTAATCATTTTTGCAAGCAAGATAGAGTCATGGAATTTCAAATACAAGATCCAATCTTAGTTGTTGGATTGGGCGGAGCAGGCTGCAGATTGGCTACAAGTATAAAGGAAGGACTTGGCTGCGATTCTCTCCTAATAAGCCATGACCCAAAAGACCTAAACCACGACTCTTCCAAGATTTTGATAAATACCAATCCCGTTCTCAATCCTTCAGCATATCTGATCAGAGGAATATCATTTGGAGCAAGAGGCTCAATTGCAGAGAAACTAGAATCCTATTCCACTATCATGATTGTAGCCAACTTGGCAGGAAAATCTGGCGCCGCTCTGGCTCCAGTGGTATCTCAGATTGGCAAAGAATTAGGCAAGAGCGTACTTTCCTTTGGAATAATGCCCTTCAAGTTTGAAAAAGACAGGATCTTCTTCTCAGGGGTTTCATTGAAGAGACTAAAGGCAAATTCAGATTGTACAATAATTATTGATAACGACGCTTTGCTTGACAGTAATCCTGACCTGACACCTGATTCTTGCAATGTCATCACAAATGGAGCCTTGATGCATGTTGTCTCCACCCTGAAAAATTCATCTTTGCCCCTTAAGACAAATATCCTATCAACAAGCAAGGACATATCAGATATCGAAACATCACTTAGAGATTCAATCAAGATGCTTTACGAAGATGCACCCCCAAACAACATCAAGAGTGCATTACTCTACGTAGTAGGTGGTAACAAAGTGCCAATAGGTGTTCTAAATTCAATGGTAAGCACTGTTAGCGGCATATTCAGTAATGACAGCACACGAGTCAGCTTGTCTGTCTCAAATGGAGAAAAATCCAAGGTTGTTTTGCTGACTTCGATAGAGGGCGAGACTCGTTTTGACAAATACGACCCACTTGGAATGATTCCAAAAGAGAATGTCCTTGATTGGGATGAGCCAGATGCCAGCGTAAAAATTGACTTGGATCTAGAACAAATAGAATAGACTTATTCTTTTGATTTCTTTTCAGATTTAGTTTCTGAGGGTTTCTTTTCTTCCTTCGGGGGTTTTTCTTCGACTTTCTTCTCTACTTTCTTTTCTTCTTTCTTTGCCTTTGGTTTTTCCTCTATTTTCTTTTCTTCCTTTGATTCCTCTTTCTGCGGTTTTTCTTCTACTATTTTTTCTTCAGATTTTGGTTTTTCTTCTACTATTTTTTTCTCTTCTTTCTTTTCTTTTGACTTTTCCTCTACCTTCTTCTCGCCCTTCTTTTCATTTTTCTTTGATTTTTCTTCGCCTACTTTCGTTTCTTCTTGATATTTTGAAACTATGATATTTCCATCATCATCTTTTGACATCTTGACTCTTATTTTTCTTGGCGGATGTCTGATTCCTCGCTCCCACACCAAGTGACTGACGTCTTCCTCAATTTTCACATTTTCTGATTTCATGTGCTTTATGGCAAATTCTCGTATCATGTTTATTGCTCGCTTTGCTCTATGATTGTTTGAAGAAAGTACTACCTTTCCTAAATTAATGGTATAAATCCTCTCTAATGCTTCTTCTGACAAGACTAACCTACCCCCACGTCAGTTTTGCGCCACTGTCTTCTCTTTGGATTTGTTCTCACTTTACGTTTTGTCTTAACTATTATCCAAGCTGGAACAGCTGCATTTTGCTTCAGTTTGCTCATCAACCTTATTTTCCTTGGAGTTGACTTGTTAGCGCCCATAAACGTTTGAAAATCCTGACCTCTTTTTAAATGAATCTCGGAAATATTACAATAAACCATTTGCCGACAATGCATTGGCAATCTGATTTAACATCCTGGCAGAAGCCCCCCATATCAGATGATTTTGAAATTTGAATGTGTACATCTCTTGGATAGATTTGTGCGCTGGATCTTGGTCTTCGCCCATAGTTTTCAAAAGCGGAATCAGAGGTATTTGCAAGATTGATTCTATTTCAGAGGTAGTCCTTATCAGCGGGATTTTTTCCAAGATTGTAATAAATGGAGCAATCGTAAAGCCTGAATTTAGCGTTGTAACTTGTCTGAGCTGTCCTATGACTTGATTATTTGGTATTTGAACTCCTATTTCCTCCCCAGTCTCCCGTAGGGCAGTAGCAAGTAGGTCTGCATCACCCTTTTCCCACCTTCCGCCAGGAAACGATATCTCGCCTGCATGATGGTCCATGGTTTTTGGCCGCTCTGTCATGATTACAGATGGTTCTGGGCCACAAATCACAATGAGTACTGCGGCAAGTTTTGTGTTCTGGTTACCTTGAACTTGTGGCAATATCGAGCTTGAAAGTGCGTTCTTTATTTTTTCTAGTTTCAACATGATGGTAATGTCACGGTTTGTTATTTTCTGTTGTGATCAAAGCGCAAAGTATTCAGCTTCTGGATGGTGTACAACTATGGCGGCAGTTGATTGTTCTGGGATTATCTGTCCTGATTCGGTTAGTGTCATGCCAGACTTTTCTGGCTCTAGCAGTTTCCAAACAACATAGTGTTGCGATACATCAGGACAGCTTGGATAGCCCCAGCTATATCTTAATCCACGTTTTCCTTCAATCTTTAGCTCATCTTTTATTTTTTGGTTTATCCATGCAGCCATTGCTTCTGCTGTCTCAACAGCAAGGCCGTGTAGATAATATGCATCAGTGTATTTGTCTTCTTTGTTCCATTGTTCTATTGTATCAGAGACCTTGGTTCCCACTGTTACTGCTTGAAAAGCCACGACATCGTCCTGCCCAAAATAATCAGCAAGGCACAGATGTTTTGCCCGAGATGAGCGTGGAAATTCAAACACGAGTTTTTCACCGTTTGGATGGTCTACCGTTAGGTTTCCATCTTTTCCGTGACACTTGAAATATCCATATACCGCTCTTGGTTCAAACAATTTTTCTGCAATAATTTTTTTCTTCCATTCTTCAAAGAGCGTTTCGTGTTCAGCTTCTGATTCTTTGGCAGACTTGCCTCTCAGGCCCCATGATAACACAAAAAGCGATTTCTTGTCAAGGAATTTCCACACTTCATTTAGATCAATGTCTTTTGGCTCAAATCTTATTGTTTTATTGATATGAGGCGGAGCTGGAGGAGTGACCGGTTTTATTCCACTGTGCTCTATTGTCTGTCCTTGGGGTTTTTCAACTACTGTCTCAGTCCATTTTTCAATTCTTTGCTGCCACTGTTCTACAAACTTTGATTTTTCTTGCGATACAAGAATATCCATCGTCTTGAGACCATCAAACATTGTTTTGCAGTAAAACACTCCTGGCTGGTATATTCCGCCGTCTTTTGCAACACGATTTATGTAATTGCTGTTAATTGCAGCTCCTCCACACAACACTGGAATCTGCATGTTGTTTTTTCTTGCATGTTCGACGAAAAACTGCATCTGCTTTGATGTTGACACCAAAAGTGCGGATAGTCCTATGGCATCTGCCTTTACCTCCTCAATCTTTTCAAGAAACTTTTGCATTGGAACCTGTTTTCCTAGATCGTATACAGTGTATCCGTTGTTCTCAAAAATTGTCTTGACTAGATTCTTTCCAATATCATGAACGTCACCATAAACTGTTCCCAGGACAAGTTTTCCTTTGGTGCTGCCCTTCTCCTTTAGAAGATATTTTTCAAGTTCTGCAACTGCTGCCTTCATGCATTCTGCAGATTTTAATACAAATGGCAAAATGAGCTCTCCTGCCCCAAACTTGTCACCGACCTCCTTCATTGCAGGCAATAGATCGTCATTTAGTGTCTTGATTGCAGCAGGATGTGTGACCTCTTTTGGTGCATCAATGACCATCACTCCTTCCTTCTCTGAAATACGATATTCACTCGAAATCTTTTCATATATTGCACTCACCACGTCTTTTTCTATGCCATCACGAATCCTGTTCACTATCCTAAAGTTGGAGCGTTTGCCAGCAGGCCATGACGGGTCTACCTCAACCTTCTTTGCGGCAAGCTGAGTCGTGCCTTTTGTTGTCTCAAAATATGCGATAAACTCTGCAAGAGCATTTGGGTGCTTGTTAAATATTAGATCCTCTGCAACGGACCTCTCCTTCTCGTCTATTTCCGCATATGGAATCACGTCTTTTGGGTTTATTATTACAGTATCAAGGCCTACTTTTACGGCATGATATAGAAATACAGCGTTTAGTATTTTTCTTGCCCTTGGAGACAGGCCAAAGCTTATGTTGCTCAGCCCAAGTGTTGTAAACGAATTTGGAAATCTTTTCTTGACTAGGCTAATTCCTTCTAGTGTATTTTTTCCGGCATCAAGAAATTCTGCTTCACCAGTGGCTAGCGTAAAAGTAAGAACGTCAAAAATAAAGTGTTGCTCTTGCAGTCCATATTTTTTTCCTGTTTCAATAAGAAGTTCTGCTGTTTCAAGTTTCTCTTGCGGGGTCTTTGCCATCCCTTTAGGTCCAATACACATGGCAATTGCCGGAACGCCATATTGTACCATCAGAGGAGCTAGTGAATGAAACCTACTTCCATCGCCTTCAAGATTAATCGAGTTAATGATTGGTTTTCCCGGAATCTGTTCTAGTGCAGCTGCTACAACCTTGGGTTCTGTCGAATCTATCACAAGTGGAGCTTCGATTTCAAGGCTGAGTGACTTTACAAGTTTTTTCATAAACTCTAGTTCGTCTGAGCGTTCTGTTGTGGCAACGCATACATCAAGACAGTGCGCTCCATCATCTACTTGGTCTCTTGCAATTTTTACCAATTCTTCAAAATTGCTATTTAGTACACATTCCTTGGCCTTTTTTGATCCTTGTGCGTTAAGTCTCTCCCCTATAATCAGAGGGGCTGGGACTTGCCTTAGCTCTACGGCTTTTAGGGCAGAACTTACTCTAGGATCTTTCATTGTAGTCATTCTCGATTTCTTTTTCTAAATACCTAGCGCTTATTTTCTGATTGCTTTTCATCAATTATTTTTCTTAAGAGTGCTATATGTTCAGTATTGGTGCCACAGCAGCCACCTATTATTCTGACTCTATCATATTGAGACAGGAAATCTTTCATTACTTTGGCCATGTCTTGGGGCGTCATCTTGTAGACTGCTCTCCCTCCCTGGTTTTCAGGCATTCCGGCATTTGGCACAACAAGTAGCGGCAGATCATTTTGTTCATTTAGCCATTGTATGCTAGGGGTCATCTCAACAGGACCAGTTGAACAGTTGAGCCCAAATGCGTCTATTCCCATGTCAGATACTGTGGTATACGCTGCTTGAATATTTGTCCCAAGCAACATCTTACCATACTTGTCTAGTGTTGCATTTGCGATGATTGGAACTTTCTTTCCTGTTTTTTTCATTGCATCATGACATGCCTCTATTGCCATCTTTACTTCCAAAATGTCTTGACTTGTCTCAATTAACAATGCATCCACTCCACCCAAGATGAGTCCCTCTGCTTGGATCTCAAATGCTTCCCTTATCTTTTCAAGTGGTATTTGTCCAAGTGACGGATCGTTTGAGCTTGGTAAAAATCCAGTTGGACCCATGGAACCGGCTACATATCGCGGTTTATCAGAAAACTCTTTTGTGATGTCAACTGCAAGCTCTGTAATTTTTTTGTTAAACTCTAATGTTTTATCTCCATAACCATATTCCTCAAGCTTGAGCTTGTTTGAGCCAAAGGTGTTAGTCTCGATGCAGTCTGCACCTACCTTGAGATAATTTCTGTGTATATTTTTTATCCATTCAGGTCTTGTAAAAGATAAGCCATCATTGAAGCCATCCTTGCCGTCTGGAAAATCTTCTGGGACAGGATTTAATTTTTGAATCTCAGTTCCCATGGCCCCATCAAAGAGCACTATCTTTTGCTTCATCAGTTCTACAAGAGGAATTTTTGCTACCAACAGTAAGTGATGCTGTGTTTCAATGTATTAATTTTCTTTTGTTTTGTCACCTGTCAACTGCGTTCAAAGGTTATAATCAAGTAGTCGTGACACTCTTTTATGACGATAATTTACGAGTTAAACCCACCAAAGGTAATACAAGATAGGATACTTTCTCATAGTGAGTTACAAGAATCTGTTGACAAGTTCAAATCAAAATCAGTCGAGATAGGAAAGGTCTGCGATAGCATACATGTGACAGACTCTGTCCTTGGCATCCCAAGAATATCCCCTATAACGGCAGGATTTTTCATAAAAAATTCCAATGACAGGATGAAGATCTCTGCAAGCGTTAGAGTACGAGACAGAAACTATACCTCCATTACACAAACCGTCTGCGATGCAATACTCTTGAACCTGAATGGTGTACTGATGGTCAAGGGAGACCCGCCGCCCACAGGCCCTAAAGATTCCAGGCTAGTTCCAAGTGAAGTCGTAAAGCAATTCAATGAGCAGGGTT
>JBAVVB010000021.1:0-1588 GCA_049697075.1 Nitrosotalea sp. | reverse complement strand
AATAAATCACCAAAAGCAGGTACTTTTTTTGCATTGTGTGGGTTAGGCAGTTTTGGTATATTATATTTGGTCATGGTATTGTACTTGTTTTCAAGCAGTGACGATGTGTTATCTGGCCTATTTGCGATTTGGAGTATGTTCTAAATTAGGCAAGAAGTTCCGCGACACTAATAAAGAAACTAGACATGAATTTCAGAGGGAGTATATTTGATATCTAAAAAAATGGGCGCTGTTATAGGGGTAGTACTAGTTGGCTTTGCGATTGCTTGGTTTGTATATCAAAAACCGACCGCGCCTGAACCCTCGGCGTATATCTTGAATCCAAACCCGAGTCAAAACCCCTATCTGCAAGAATACTCACTACCTGATGATGCTGGACCCAACGGTCTAATTGTAGATAAAACCGGAACAGTATGGGTTACATCATCCAAGTCAGACTTGCTTTACAGCTTTGATCAAAAATCAGGGCAATTAAAAAATTATGAGATAACAGATAATAATTCGCAGTATTTTATTCCTGGCCAGAACACAACTATGGTCTGGACTGTAGTTCAAGATAAAGACGGAATCATATGGTTTTCACCGCTTGGAACCAAGTCAATATGGTGGTTTGATCCTACAAACGATACTTTTCACTCTATTTACTCAGAGGCAGGTTCTGCATTTCAGATGAAAACCGATGCAAACACTGGAGATGTGTGGTTTACTACACTCAGCGGTGATGCTTTGTGTGTTGTAGAAAAAAGCGCTGATGCGCAATCTGGCTACAAAATATCTGCATTTGACCTTGGCAATGGTACTGCCCCCGCTGGCTTGTACTTACAAAACAACTCGGTATGGGTCACAGAAATAACCACTCAAAAGATTGTCGAGTTTAACATAGACAGTGAAAATGGCACTGTATCTGGAATTACAAAAGTAAAAGAAATTCCAGTAGATAATCAGACCCAACTTTCATCGCCCACTGATCTTCTTGTCGATAATGATTCTATATGGCTGACAGAGCATGGCACAAGTTTCCTTACCCAATACAATCTTGGAAATAATCAGGTCGTGCGGTACCCAACTTCACAAAATGTGTATCACGCAACAACACTTCCATTTTGGATACGAGGAATTAATGATGGTAAAGATTTGTGGTTCAATGAACATGAGGGAAACAAGCTTGCATACTTTGATGCGGTGAACAAAACCATGATAGAGTACGACATTCCATCTAGGCCGGCAGATGGTTATCTGACATATCCTCTTAACATAGCCACAGATCCTAATGATAACATGATACTGTGGTTTTCAGAATGGAACACTAACAAAATAGCAAAAATTGATGGTCACGTACAACTGCCTTTCTCCATATCTTCAGATACAAACAAGATTGTCCTAAGCTCTGATGCTTCAAAGGAAGTATCTGTAAATTTAAAAATTGATGGCCAGAGTCCTTATAATGCAAATCATGTATTTTTGAATGCTTCAAGTTCGTTGGTTCCAGCTGCAGGTTTTGGAAATCTTGATGTGCGATTATCTCCCGACACTCTTGACCTTTCTTCTAGTCATGAAGCGCAACTGTTATTGCGGAATTATTCTTCTC
>JBAVVB010000020.1:0-3345 GCA_049697075.1 Nitrosotalea sp. | reverse complement strand
GGTACAGGTAATGCACAACAAGGTATCGGTGCTGCCGGCATGGGCATCATTGCAGAAAAACCAGAGAAGTTTGGCCAGGTACTATTCTTCTTTGTCATCCCAGAAACGTTATGGATCATCGGATTCGTATTGGGAATAATATTACTGCTAGGTATCCTGTAGTGGTTTCAGTAAAATGAGCATAGAGACTTTCCTCCTTGAGATAGAGAATAGAAAGAAAAAGGAGATTGGCAGTCTCGACAAGGACCTAATAGAAAAAAAATCTAAACTTCAGACAGAATTGGATATCACTGTTAGAGAGATTCACGAAAAGTTTGCAAATGAAGCAAAGGTCAAGTCAGAACGAGAATATGCCCGAATAATTGAGGCAGGCAAACTCCATGCAAAAAAGATCATGTTTGATGTCATCAATGCTAACATGCAGTCAGCATTTGATGTAATCCAAAAAGAAGTTGAAAATTATGTCAAGAGTCCTCAATACAAAAAAGCTCTTGAAACTATGGTGAACAGCTCAAAGAAAAAACTTGGACAAAATATTGTTGTTCACTGCCGTGATGAAGACAAATCCATATTGAAAGACATGGGTGTAACAATAGGCAAGTCCATTAAAACTCTAGGTGGCATAGTTACAGAAAACAAGGAAGGAACAAAAGAACTTGACCTTACTTTTGAAGAATTACTGCGAACCAACGAAGACCAGATCAAAAGTTTTCTCTCGGAGAGAATGTAATTGCCAACATCACAATATGCATCATCCTTTGGTCGACTACAAGCATTTTCCATAAACCTTCTCTCAAAAGATACAATGCAAAATCTGATGAAGGCAAAAGACGAAGGGGAGATGGTAAAGGTTCTCGAATCAACCTGGTATGGCCCAGAAATTGAAAAAGCAGCAACTTTATTCAAAGATACAGATCTTTTAGAGGTTGCACTGAACAGACACCTGGTTCTTGTAAACAAGATTGCGCTAGAGGCAACACCGTTTAATGGCAAGTCTGCAGTACGGGCATATCTTTCAAAGTGGGATATTTACAATATTGAACTAATTTTGTCTTCAAAAAGCATGGGCAGACCAGTCACTGAGGTAGAATCATTTCTGGTATCAAGCAGAAACGTTCCAGCCGGAATCTCGGCAGGAAACATTCCTCATGATGACATGAAGGTCATACTTTCACAGAACAACGTAGAGGGAGTTGTAAATCAACTAGTCAAGTACAACTATGGTACCATACTGATGCAACATCTTGAGACCTATCAAAAGACAGGAAACCAAGGACCAATGATGTCTGCACTGCAGACTCATTACTATCAGAATCTGTTAGAATCACTCAAGTTCTTCCAGGGTGACGAGGGTATGATACGTGATCTCTTTAGAACAGAGATAGACAAAAAGAATGTCCTGGTCCTTCTAAAGGCAAAAGAATCTAACCTTGACAAAGACATACTAGGAAAGCACATTGTAGATGGAGGAAAGATCTCAAAGAATGAACTCTTGGAGATCTATAATGCAAAAGATGTGCCAGAAATAGTAGGCAGAATAGAGAATCGCTTTATGTTAGTTAACGCATTGGCTCTATACAAGAAATCAAAAAGTCTAATTGATTTTGAAGTTGCTTTGGATAAATTCATAAATTCTGAATATGTGAACAAATTGAAAAATATTGCATTATCAATTGGAACAATATTCTACTTTATTCTTAAAATGGAACAAGAACGTGAAAATATTAAAAGAATTGCATATGGCAAACGCTACAAACTTTCAACCGAGCACATCAACTCGTTATTGCTAATAGAGTGAGATAATGTCTACACAAAAAACCCAATCAAGTGGCAAGATCGCGGTGGCAGGAGAGCGTGAACTTGTGATAGGATACAGGCTTCTTGGAATCGAAGATACCTTTGTAGTAAGTGGTGAAGAAGCTAGCAAGACTATCCAAGACTTGTACCACTCAGGAAAGTTTAGTCTTATCATTGCAAGCGATTCTCTAAGAAATACCCTCCCAGCAATCTTTAGAAAAAAGATCGAGGCATCAATAGAGCCGCTGGTTCTGTTCATGCCAGCACTGGAAGGAAACATTCAAGAAGAGTCAATTGCGGCACTGGCAAAGAGAGTGTTAGGAATAAGTATCCCTACAAGTTGATGATAGTAAATGGTTGATGGAATAATTTCAAGAATTTCGGGTCCGGTAGTTATCGCTAGTGGACTTGAGGGAGCCCAGATGTTCGACGTCGTCCGTATCGGTGAGATGGGGCTAGTCGGTGAAATAATTAGATTAGAAGGAAACAAGGCAACAGTACAGGTTTATGAAGACACTACAGGTTTGCGTCCAGGCGAGAAGGTAACCAACACAAAAAGGCCGCTTTCAATGCAACTTGGCCCAGGCCTGCTTACTTCAATTTATGATGGAATTCAAAGGCCACTTGATGTTCTAAGAGAACAAAGTGGCGACTTTATCAGCAGAGGAAAAGTGATCCCCGCTCTTGATCAAACCAAAAAATGGGACTTTGTTCCACTAAAGAAAAAAGGAGATAATGTATCACCTGGTGAAATAATTGGTCAAGTTCAAGAAACTCCGCTTATCATGCACAAAATCATGGTGCCATACAATGTTGAGGGCCAATTGTCAGACATTTCAGAAGGCAAGTTTACAGTTAATGATATTGTTGCAACTGTGCAAAACAGTGCCAAGACAGATATCGGTCTTTCAAGCTGGTGGACCGTAAGAACTCCAAGACCAGTTCTTCGAAAACTGGCACCAGAAGAACCACTGCTTACAGGTCAAAGAGTGCTTGATACATTCTTCCCCGTTGCAAAGGGTGGAACAGCTGCAATTCCGGGTCCATTTGGAAGCGGAAAGACAGTAACTCAACAGCAGCTTGCAAAGTGGGCAGACAGCAATGTTATCGTGTATGTAGGTTGTGGTGAGAGAGGGAACGAAATGACTGAAGTTCTTTCAACTTTTCCAAAACTCGAAGATCCAAAATCAAAAAGACCATTGATGGAGCGTACCATTCTTGTAGCTAATACTTCTAACATGCCAGTTGCAGCAAGAGAAGCAAGCATCTACACCGGAATCACAATGGGTGAATACTATCGTGATATGGGTTATGGTGTTGCCTTGATGGCAGACAGTACTTCCAGATGGGCAGAGGCATTAAGAGAAATCTCCGGTAGATTGGAAGAGATGCCAGGTGAAGAAGGATATCCAGCTTATCTTGGTAGAAGACTAGCAGAATTTTATGAGAGAGGAGGCAAGGCAATTGTCATCTCTCCTGAAGAGCGTGTTGGCTCTCTTACCCTTGTAGGCGCAGTATCGCCTCCTGGTGGAGACTTTTCAGAGCCTG
>JBAVVB010000019.1:0-6991 GCA_049697075.1 Nitrosotalea sp. | reverse complement strand
AATAAATTATGAAAAATTAAGACAAAATACTGCAGATGAATTACAAAAGCTGTATTCATTCATAGGAGTTAACATTGATAGAAAAATGGTGGAACAGTTATCTAATGAATTTAGTTTTGAAAAGATTCCTCCAGAATTGAAAGGGAGAGGCAAATTTAACAGATTTGCGTGTCCGGGAAAGTGGAAAGAACATTTTTCACCTTCAGAAAAGTTATCGATGGATCAAATAATGGGCGAAATGCTACATAAATTAGGATATGAATAACCTTTCTGGAAGATCACAAAAGAA
This sequence comes from Nitrosotalea sp., assembly GCA_049697075.1. GTDB lineage: Archaea > Thermoproteota > Nitrososphaeria > Nitrososphaerales > Nitrosopumilaceae > Nitrosotalea. The sequence goes on along the minus strand of JBAVVB010000019.1, from coordinate 6,702 downwards.
TTTGAAAAGGTCATACATTATTCAATTTTATACTGCTTACAAATTGTTTGTATTTTTCAACAACTGACTTAGGATTGCCATATTCCTGCATTAGACCATCGTGAAGCCATAAGGCTTTATCACAGTGTTTCTCTATTTGGTCTACAGCATGAGAAACAAACACTATTGTTTTTCCCCTTTTCTTAAAGTTCATGAAAGCATTGAAGCTTTTCTCTTGAAACGATAAATCGCCTACAGATAATACTTCGTCTACTAGTAAAATATCAGGATCAACTTCTATCGCAGTAGAAAATGATAGTCTTGAATGCATGCCAGAAGAGAAATTTTTTAACTTTGTATCCAAAAATCTTTCAAGTTCGGCAAATTTTGCAATTTTATCTATTTTTGCCTCTATCTCTTTTCTGGTGAATCCTAGGATTACACCATAAATGATAATGTTGTCCCGTGCAGTAAGTTCCGCATTAAATCCTGTCCCTAGCCCTAAAAATGGAATAATTTTTCCATTTGAAATAATAGTTCCAGAATCTGGTGAATAAATTTTTGACATGATTTTAAGTAGAGTAGATTTTCCGCTTCCGTTAAGGCCAATTATTCCCAGCGCCTCGCCTTTTTTAACATTAAATGATATGTCTTTGAGTATCAATAACTCATCATAGTATTTTTTTTTATCAAATATTGAAGTAAGATATTCAAACAACGAGTTTCTTTTTTCATGATAAAGCTTGAAAGTTTTTGTTATATTGTGTAATTCTATGGAATTATCATTATTTCCCATTTTAGAATTAGAAGATATTTGTTGTTTTTGGAAATCAGAGAATAGTGAATTCCTTTCTTCAAAATTTAATTTTTTGTTGTAGACCCTGAAGTCAGTAACAAAGCCAAATGGTTGCAAAAAACCAACTTTTTCGTTGCCATTATTGCCAATTTGAGTTATTTTTGAATTAGATTTGAAGTTTGAGATACCTACTTGTTCATTATTGACATAAAAAATGGTAGAATTAGTTTTAGCATCACCTATTGCCATTAAGTGATGTCTTCCTTGATCGAGGTGGTTAAGATCAAATCCTGAATCTACAAAGCCTCCTACATATGGAGCTGAATTAAAGACACCGAGATGTTTGTTGTCACTTTTAACAAGTACTGGAACATGCCAATCTGGAACATGTGAGTCTGGAATGTACGAATCTGGACCATTTCCACTACAGAGACTATTAAATACCCAGACATTATCGGGCAAGGGAAGTTTAAACCAAGCTGCTATAGAATAATCACCAGCTAAAGATATTGGACTAATATTTACTACGTCCCCCTTTTCAAAGACTATTCCTTCTTGATCCTTATTAGAGACGTATTTTGGATTACCAATGACTTCACCATGGAAATTTTCCCTGGAATCTTTTGCATCATTTTTAAATTTATAATGTGCCACAAGTGAATCCATATTACAATTCCTCAGCTATTTTCTTATTCTTTATTCTGAACACCAAGTATCCCACTAGGAAAATTATTGTTGTCGAAATTATCATATAAGCCATAGAAATTAAGGAGGGCAATGTGTTGTATAAGACAAGATCATGAGCTGCATCAAATATAGGAACCAGTGGGTTAAATTTTAAGATCGTAGACACATTTTCAGGAAACATATCAAGCTTGTAAATTATAGGAGAAATGAAAAAGCCAGCCTGTAGCACGACTTGCCAGATAAAACTAATGTCTCTGAAACGAACGTTAAGAACTGACAAAAAAAATGAAATACCCAATGACAGGAAAAATACATCAATTAAGACAAGTGGCAACAATACAATAGTAGGCGATGGCTTCAAATGAAATATGGCTGCAAATATTCCAAATGCCGTAAACTCAAAGACCATCATGATAAATGCGGTTAAACAGGCACTGATAACTACAATTTCTCTTCTAAAATAAATCTGCTGAATGATGGATCCCTTATTTATCAGGCTAGATAATCCCATCGTACTAGATCTGGAAAACATATACCATATTATTAGTCCAAGTAACAAATAGAGAGGATAATCTTGTATGTTACTTTTGAATATGTTCGAAAAAACGAAATAGAGTACAGATAGCATTAAAAGAGGTTCCAAAAAAGTCCACAGAAATCCTAGTACCGAATTTCTGTATCTTGTCTTGATGTCATCTATGGCAAGCAGCATTACTAATGACCTCCTACTCCATAATTCGTAAATGAGGTTTCTAGTCATCTTTTTTGAACATTCTCTTTCTATTATAATTCTATGTAGGAACAAATTTTCAATCACTATATAAAAATAACATCATTTTGTATGCTTAATTTATGAGAGAAATATATTTGCCAGAAAACAGATTTGATGAAGATGGATGACCAAGTTAAAGACAAAAACTTAGCAATTGAAATGATTAAAAAAATTAGAGAGACTGAAAAAAATTGTCATTCCATTAATGACTTTGTAGAACTAGTTTACTCCTTTCGTGATAAGGAGAACCACATTGTTCCGATTCAAATTAGAACAGAAATTAGTCAACTATTAGAAATGCTGGCAAAAAGTAAGCCTAGTAGGCTTCTAGAGATAGGCACAGCTTCGGGGGGCACATTGTATCTACTTTGTAAAGTGGCAAATCCTGACGCGACGATCATTAGCATCGATCTTCCAAATGGTCCATATGGTGGAGACTTTTATCCAGATTGGAAAGCACCATTATACAAGTCATTTGCAAGAGATTCTCAAAATATCCACCTTCTAAGATCAGATTCACATAGTGAAGATACCTTGAACCATCTAAAGGAAATATTGGGCAACAACAAGTTAGATTTCTTGCTAATTGACGGAGATCATTCCTATGAAGGAATCAAAAAAGATTTTGAGATGTACAGTGGGTTGGTATCAGAAGAAGGCATAATAGCTTTTCATGATATCAATTCTGGACCTGTTTCGGAAGTTGGCGAAGTGCCAAAATTTTGGAACCAGATAAAAACAAAATATCCCCACATAGAAATTAGAGACAATTTTTTGTCTTCTAGTTATGGAATTGGATTATTGTTTTCATCACCTATTAACAAAATACCTCTAAAATACAGGGGCATAGTGGAGTCGTTAATAGCATTAGATGAAAAACAAATAACAAAACTTCAAAATAAAATTGGTCTGATAGAGGCCAATATACAAAATAGTCCTTTAGGATTGCTCTTATGGATATATTATCAACGAGAGGACCTCAGGAGTTCTTTTCCTGAAATAACAAATGGAGAGTATCATCGACTCATAGGATGGGCTGCGGGAGTTCTTGAAGGCAAATACGAAGATGAACAAATTAGTTCAACACTTTCAAAATTTGGATCATGGTACAAAGAACAGAATTCCAAGGTGGAGACAACTCATGAAATTCGTAAATTAAACGAACTATTATCTGGTCTCAATAATAAAATTGAAGAGCAAAAAACAGTATTTGGTGAGCTGGCCAAATCACTTGCGGATGAGAAACAGAGAGCGGTGGGTCTTGAGAATACGGTAACTGGGCTGAATAGATCACTTGCGGATGAGAAACAGAGAGCGGTGGGTCTTAATGATCAATTAGAAGGCACAAGAGATCGTTTAGAGTCACTTATGGAGACTCCAGGCTGGCAATTTATTGTCAAGTTTAGAAAATCATATAACAAATATTTTCCTCCTTCGACAAAACGCAGAGCAAACATGGATAGTTTAATATCCAATTTCATTAAAAAATCAAATAATCAAGATATAAAATCAATGGAAAAACATTCCTACAAGGAAAATACAACACAGAAAAAAATAGCTGAAACCTCAAATGAAGATAAACTTGATGAGAACAATATATCAATAGAAGATCTTCTTAGCATATACAATCGACGAGATGATCTTCAGGACAAATTTCCAGAGGTAAAACAAAAAAACGATTTTACAGGTTTAAGAAGCTGGTACAATGAATACGGAATAAATGAAATTGTTAGATTAAAGACTGATGATGTAAATTACACGGAATACGATAAATGGAAAATTGCAACACGGGACATTTGGATTTCTGGATCAAGACAAAAAATAACGAACAAACACCCCGAAATCACCGTAATTGTAACTGTTCATAATCACGCAAATGTAGTAATTCCATGTATTGAGAGTGTTCTAAAGTGGACAAGCATGCCCTATAATCTTCTAATTGTAGATGATGCAAGCACGGAACAGGAACTTTTACTGTATCTTGAGAAAATTTCTAAATTTACTTTTGTAAAAGTAGTTCATAATGAACCCAACCTAGGTTATCTCATGTCTGTTAATAATGCAATAAGGAGTACGCTCAGCGATGTAGTGCTACTAAATAGCGACACCATAGTTACAAAGAATTGGCTTGACAAGATGTATTCATGCGCTTATTCTAACGATAAAATTTCAACAGTGTCACCACTTAGCAATAATGCCACTTTATGCTCTGTGCCTGAATTTATGAAGCCAAATGAGATTCCTAAAGGAATGACCGTAGACAGTTTTGCTGAAATGGTAGAAAAAGTTTCAGAGTACAATTATCCAATCATTTCAACATGTGTAGGTTTTTGCATGTATATTAAAAGAAAAGTCATAGATAAAATAGGATTATTCGATGAGGTGTTTTCTCCTGGCTATGAAGAAGAAAATGATTTTTGTATGCGCGCTTACAAGGCTGGCTTTGTATCAGTTCTAGATGATTCCACATTCATATTTCACATAGGCAGATCATCGTTTCAGGAACAAACCAGTAGATTAGAAGAGGATCACATGAAACTAATCTTAAAGAAACACCCAGAATACTTGGAAATAGTTAGCGGGTTCTCTGGTGAGAATCCATTACGAAGAATCCAAGAAAAAATTAAGAAATCTATAACTAAAGCGGACGGAAGTGAATTCAAAAATGTCCTGATGGTTCTGCATAGACCAGTTTATGCCCAAAACCCTGGTGGAACAGAAGATTTCTGTAGAATGCTATACGAGGGAATTGATGGATTTTCAAAATATTTGTTGTATGCGGCAGATAACAACGTGATCGTTGTTGAAGAAAACGCACCTTCTGGACGGAGAATATTATACAGATTTAAACGCGGAGATGTCGTTCCTGGACATGTAGCAAGTAACAAGTCAGAAGAAGAATTTTTTTCAAGTATTTTGGATGAGCTTAATATCGACCTAGTTCATTTCCATCATCTATTATATCTGCCATTGAACTTCTTTCACATTGCAAAAGATAAGGGACTTAAAACAATCATATCAATACATGATTTCTATTATATGTGTCCTCGAATCTATCTTTTCGAAAAGGGTGAATATGACGGATTTTGTAATGCATGTGTGGATCTAGATAGATGTGATAAATGTCTCAAAATGGTAGGCTATGAAAAAGGATTTCAAAATGATTGGAGGAAGGAATGCCAAAAGATGTTTGAACGCGCAGACCTAGTAATAACACCAACAAAATCTACATTAGATCTTTATAAGAAAGTCTACCATATGGACTGGACAAAAGCAAAAATAATAGAACATGGAATAAAGACGGCCGAATTGTTCCCTGATTTTTCAAGTCCCGATCCACCTTCAAAAACTATGAAGATAGGTTTCATAGGAGCTGTTAAGACAGATCGTAAAGGCAAAGATATAATTTTAGATCTACTAAGGCTTGACAAAAATAATAATTTAGAATGGCATTTTTTTGGTCGAGATTCGGATTTAACCGATCTCATAAAATCAAGAAACATCAAACCTGTAGGAAAGATAGTTAATCACGGAGGATGGGACAAGTCAGAGAATCTACCAGGTTTATTGCATAAAACAGGTATTCACATAGTGATCATTCCTTCACAAGAATGCTATTCCATTGTTTTATCTGAGGTCTGGGCTGCCCATATACCTGTGATAGTACCCAATCTTGTGGCATTAGGAGACAGAGTAAGAGAAGACACTCCTGGATGGACGTATCCTTTTCCAAGTTCGGCTGAGGAAATACTAGCTCTTTTAAATAAAATATCCACAAATCCAAAAATATATGCTGAAAAGACTGCAAAATTCCAAACTTTGCAAGTGAGATCTTCCCAAGATTGTATAAGAGAGTACAAGGGAATTTACGGTAACATTTTTAATATTTTAAAGCATCAAAATGAACCCAATTAAAGGCTGATTTAGTTTGGAAGGTAGCTGAAAAATACAATGAGCGAAATTAAAAAAATTATCTTAGCAAGCATAAAAGAAATAAAAAAAGACGGCATGAGAAGCTACTTTAGACATGTCAAAAAGAAGCTAAAGAGAAAAGAATTTTACATAATTGATGAGCAGATGAAGATGCCTTTTAACCAGAATCTTAAAAACGATGAATATCTCGACGAGTATAATCTATGGATCTTAAGGCACGAGCCCACAGAGGACCAATTAAGAACTGAGGTTAATTCTTTCAAATTTGTCAGAAAACCATTGATTAGCGTAATAATGCCGGTGTTCAATTTACCTATTCACATTCTTGAGGAAACTATTCTATCTGTAAAAAATCAAAATTACGGCAATTGGGAATTATGTATTGCAAATGGCAGTCCTGATCCTAAAATAAGGAATTTGCTTGAAAAAATCACAATTGACGATAAAAGAGTCAAAATAAAAAACATAATGAATAAAGGAATAAGCGGAAATACCAATGAAGCTCTATCTCTTGCTACAGGCGAATTTGTGGTCC
>JBAVVB010000018.1:0-7247 GCA_049697075.1 Nitrosotalea sp. | reverse complement strand
AGAGATTTTCCATGCATAACGTCAAACACATTTGGATAATATTTTTGTAAAATTCTCTGTGTCCATCTATCTATGGGAAAAGATTCCAACTTGTCAAGTGAAAACAAAAGTATACAATCTGCAATTTTGTTGCCAATCCCTCGTACTGTCTTCAGGGTCTCTAGCGCAGATTTGTAGTCTGTTTTCCTTAGTGATTCAAACTCTATTTTTCCCAAATTTACCGCCTTGACTGCATCTCTTACGTATTTTGCTCTGAATCCAAGGCCACATGAAAGTAAATCTTTGGTAGTAGCATTTGCAAGCATTTCTGCACTAGGAAAAGTAGAAAACTGTTGATTTTCGAATTCCACTTTATTGCCAAATTTTTGGCAGAGTCTTATTAGCATATTCTTGATGTTTTGTATAGACGAGTTGGATGAACATATAAATGAAATATAACACTGAAAAGGATCTTGTCTTATCAATCTCAAACCAGAAAACTGTTTTACTGTAGTACCAACAAGATCATCTCTGCTAATATCTGATAATATCTTCTTCAGATTGTCGTCCTGTCTAAAAAAATGGTGAATACTTTTAGAAGATGAACTTATTTGGAAAGGCTCTGTTATAACTAAAAGCTCGTCGCCGTTAATGCCAAACCATCTATCCTCCATCTTATTCCAGAGAAATACCTGGCCACTATTGATTGTAAAATTTAGATCTACTGTGGGATTGTTCCGCATTTTATATAGTGATTATTTCGCCTGCGTCAGGTGCATGGGCATCAAAGCCAAATTTTTGGTGTATTTCTTCAGCAAATTTTGTACATGATTCGTTATCGCCATGAATGGTGAGAACCTTTGGATTTCCTTTGATTTTTTTTATAAAATCAAAAAGAGCTGTTCTGTCAGCGTGACCCGAAAATTCAAACTGTCTTACCTCTGATTCTGCCTTGAAATCCTTACCTCTGATGCTAACACGACCTGTTTCCAAAAGTTTTCTTCCAGGTGTTCTTTCTCCCTGATAAGAGACTAATGCTATGCCGTTTTTCTTGTCAAGAGCTAGATTTTGTAAATAAAACACGGCAGAACCTCCGACTAACATGCCCGCAGGAGAGATTATTACTGCTGGTTCATCTAACATATTTTTTCTTTCCCTTTCTCCTCTTACCCAAACTGCATGATTCACAGAATCAGCAAAAACCTTTGCATCACGTAGATACTCTGGATATCTTAACATTATTTCATTTACCTTTACAGCCATCCCATCCATGATTACTTTGTGTTTAAATTTAGCATTTTTTAATATCACAGCTATTTCTTGTGATCTTTCGACAGAAAAGGCAGGTACAAAGAGTATCCCCTTTCTATCCAAAACCTCATACGCAAATTCAATGAATTTTTCTTCTGCTTCAAGACGCGGCATCTGATCTGTCTGTGAGTAAGTGCTTTCAGTGATTAACAAATCAATCTCTCCTAGATCAAGATCTGCCTCCCTTAACATACGCGACCCTTTTGGGTTGATATCTGCTGTATAGAATAATCTCTTGCCCTGCGATTCTACAAGAACAGAAGCTCCGCCTAGCACATGACCTGATTCTAATAGCTCAAAGGAGGCATTTCCACGAGTCACCTTCTCTCTATATCCAATTTCCTTTGAATGCATCATCATTTTGGAAACATCCGACAGGTCAAAAGGAAGCTTACTTTTTTCAAGTCTTACCATGTCCTCTATCAATAACCTTGAAAGGTCAAAAGTTGGGGGGGTTGCATAGACATCCGTGCTACCCTGCGCAAAAAGTGAAGGCATATTGCCTGAGTGATCCAGGTGGGCATGGGTTATGATGGCAGCGTTAATTTCATGTGGACTTATTTGCAGAGGGTAAGACGATTCCTTTCCTAACTCTACCCCGTAATCTAACAAGAAACTTACTCCGTCACAATTAACTTGAAAGGCGGATCTGCCTACTTCTTTTGCTGCACCTAGGACTTTAACCTGCAAGAATTGAAAATCTTTTCAGAGTACCTTTAAACGTTTAGCGTTTGAAAAAACTAACGTCGTTATATTACTTGTATAATTTACAAAAGACTTAATTATATCAATCCGAATTGATCTGAATATGGGTAGAACCTTTGAACAATGGTGGAGTACCATACCAAAAGATCTTCGAGACAAAGTTCGAAGAGGCGATGAGGGTAACAAACCATTATTAAACCAGATAAATTGGATTTGGGTTCACAACATGATGAATCAAAAAGGCGATCTAAATCCTACATCTGCAGAATTGCTCGACTGGGTAACATCAGGCCAGATTGAGGCAATGCGCCAAATAAAGAAGTAAAAATTTCAATTATACTTTCTTTTTGTTTTTATTTATTATGTAACCGTGAAATGATTCTATAACTCCGTTATGAATTTTGCAGATAGTTTAAATAGCAAACGATAGATGATCAAAATCAGAATGCCAATAGCAATCATTCCAGACATCGATGAACAGAGATGTATAGGCTGTGCGCTTTGCGTAGAGATCTGTACTTCTCTTGGCCCGGACGTTCTTCGTGTAAAGCCTGTTGAAGGCTGGAAGAGAGGTAAAGCATTTGTGTTCTATCCAGAGAGATGTATCTCAGACGGTGCATGCATAGGTGTATGCCCAACAAAAGCAATCTTCTGGATGAGACCAATGACTTACACACCTGGTCAACCAGTTCCTCTCCACAAGAATGGTATCTTCGTAAAAGGCTGGGCAGAAGACGCTGCACTATAAACGAAACCGTTCTTCCATTTTTTCTTATTTTTTAAAACTGAAAAATTTGATCTTCTTTTTTGTTAGTTTTGCATGATGCTTTAGAAAGTCATCATTTGCAGCATAGATTGTTTTGAATTTGTTTTGTTTAAGGAATATATTCCAAGTCTTGGCAAATTCAGAAAACTCATCTTTGCTGTCCTGAGAATTAGACATTACATAATGTGCTGCAGGATAAATGTCTGAAAGTTCTAGAGGTATTATTCCTAGATATGGGTTGTACTGACAGAACTGAGTGTCATCTGCAATACTTGCAAACCTCTTTTTCAATTTGTTGTATTCTCTTGATAAGTAAAATGGCCTCATGGTACCGTCTGGAATAATTACAAGATTTTTCTTACTAGTCTTAAATTTCCTCACCATGCTATGAAATCTAGATACCTCTGGTCTGAATTGGTCTTCCCTTGAAAACAAGAATATTGCATTTTCTTTAAATCTGGGAGTACTTCCGATAAGAAACGGGGTATTTGAAGTAAGAACCGATATGACTTCAAAGAGTTTTGGGTGTGCACGTGCTTTCTTTAATACGTATTCCCATAATCGCCCTTCGTGGATGCATTCTTTTACCCTGTCAACCTCAGCCTTTATAGAATAAAGATTGTGTAAAGCGACACTGTTTATTTTTTCGTCTCTAGGAAGCGACTGAATCTCCTTTGGGTTGTATTTACTACATATTTCACAGGTGCAAGAAAAATACGATATCTCGTTAAGATGAGCAGTACCGTCTTCCATGATATATCTATCATGTTTTGCATAGAGCATGTAGGAGGCAGAATCAAAGGTATCACAGCCAAGTGCCACGGCTAGCGGGATTGTAAGGGGGTGGCCTGCTCCAAAGAGATGAAGTGGAATGGAATCAGGCATCTCTTTTTTTGCAGTAATTATCATTTTTGCCAAAAGTCTGTATTCGTATGATTCCATGAATTCTACTGGACTTCCTAGTGCCAGCATTTGAAAACCATATTTTACCAAAGCCCTAGTTGATTCTTTAACTAGATCAGAATACTCGCTTCCCTGTATTGGCCCTATCCATATCTGTCCGTTGTCATCTCTTGTCTCTAGAGTTTCTTTTGATACCTTTAGTGTGTGATTGACATATTCTCTTGCCTTCTTCTTTGATAAGCCAAAACCTGTTGGTTTGTCTAGTGGAATGGCAAAATCTGTTGCAATTCCTTTTTCAAATGCCGCCATGGTCTTGTAATTTGTATCTATATTGCCATATTCTAGAACTTGGTATCCCCCCGAATCAGTCATCACTGCACCGTCATAGTCAATTATTTTGTGGATTCCTTTTTCTCTGGCTTCATCACCGCGTTGTTTTAGTGTGATAAACGCATTTGTTATAACAAGATCAAAACCCATTTCTCGTATTTTTTTTGTGGGTATTGACTGTCGTACTGGATGAATTACTGGTACATATGCTGGAGTCTCAATCTTGCCGTGATTCGTGTGCAGTATTCCTATTCTTCCTGCTAGATCAGATTTTTTTATCTCAAACATTTCATATCTTGATTTAACACAACGTAATTTGAATCTAGTACGGGAAAAATCTCTTCAGGTCTCTCTTCTCTGAAACCATTTTCAGCCAATCTATATTGTCTTCCTTTGCTTTGCCTTTTACAAAAAGAGACTCAATTTTCTTTACTGTACTGGATACGGATTTGTTGGTAGTATCAAATTGAAAAGTTTTCGTGTGTCCCACATTTTTTACCATGTCGTAGTATGTAATTCCTATTATCTCACTACCCAGATTTTCGAGTAATTTTTTCTTGGCATAACCTCTTTTTTTGTAAACTCTCTCCAAGTTGTATGGATTACGTCTCAGTACGACGGCAATCTCTATCTTGCTCTTTGAAACAACATAGGGAGCTAAATGTCCAACAAGTAATGCATTCTTTGGCATCTTTCTGTCTAAGATCTTCTTTAATTTTAGAACATCTACCTCTAATACTTGACCGTTCTTTTTAGTCATGCCTTCATTTATTGATATTTTATTTACGTCGATTAGTTCCAATTCTAGCTTTCTTGCAAGTATTCTTCCTACTGTGTGTTTTCCTGTTCCGGGATTCCCTGTTATTATTTTCAACAAATACGTTGTAGGATGAATTCAATTAAACACTTCTGCAATACTAATAAGAGCAGACCTTGGACTGATTTTCATGCAGATCGGGCTACTGGGCAAAACTAATGTTGGAAAATCAACATTCTTTTCAGCTGCAACTCAAACCACCGCACAGATTGGAAATTATCCCTTTACTACAATTGAGCCTAATGTCGGTATTGCTTATGTTAAAACTGAATGTGCGTGCAAACATTTTGGGATAAATCATGTTCATCAGCTATGTGTAAAAGGAACTAGATTTATCCCTGTGAAACTAATTGATGTAGCAGGTCTTGTTCCTGGTGCTCATGAGGGGAAAGGATTAGGAAATAAATTTCTAGATGATGCAAGGCAGGCAGAAGTACTGATCCATGTGGTAGATGCATCAGGATCAACAGACATTCAAGGTCAACCTGTTCCAGCTGGTACTCATGATCCGCTCGAAGATGTGAAGTTTGTAGAAGAGGAATTTGATCAATGGATGAAGCAAATACTTCAGAGAGAATGGCACAAGTTGACAAGAGAGCTAGAAAGCAAGAGTGGTAAAGTCATTCACGCTATGACTCAAAGATTTAGCGGTCTTGGAATAGTAGAATATGACATTGAAGTTGTCTTACATCATTTGAATTTACAGATAAAAAAACCGCTAGATTGGGATGAAAATGACATTCTATCATTTGTAAAGGAATTAAGAAAGAGGACCAAACCGATTATAATTGCTGCCAACAAATCTGATCTCTGTCATGATCTTGGCATATTGAATGAATTAAAAAAAATACACAATACAATAGCGTGCAGTGCAGAGACTGAACTATTATTAAGAAAAGCTGCGAAAGGGGACCTTATAGATTATCTTCCAGGAGAAAAAGATTTTAAAATAAAAGGAGCAAATCTGAACCCACAACAACAAAAAGCATTAGATTTGGCTCAAAAGGTATTGTCTAAGATTGGAGGTACTGGTATTCAACAAATACTGGACTCTGCCTGTTTTGATCTTTTAAAATTGATTACAGTCTTTCCAGTAGAAGATGAATCAAAACTGTCAAACAAGAATGGGGAGATCTTACCGGATGCAAGATTGCTTCCAGCAGGATCCACTGCAAGAGATCTCGCTAAGGCGGTTCATGAAGATCTGGCAAAAGGATTCCTTTATGCAGTAGACGCCAAGACAAAACAACGAGTAGGTGCAGAGCATCAATTAAAAAATGGGGACGTGTTGAAAATAATGTCAACTCTAAGTAGAGGATAATATGCTTTGTCTGGGAATAGAAAGCACTGCTCACACTTTTTCGTGTGCCATTATTGAGAAAAAAGGTAAAAATGGAAAGATTCTCTCAGATGTCAGAAAAATATACAGACCACCTGAAGGTGAGGGAATACACCCACGGGAAGCATCTCGTCATCACGCTGAAAACTCTCCTCAAGTACTCTCAGAATGTCTGGAAAAAGCTGGTGTAAAAATTACTGAACTTGATCTAATCTCATATGCTGCAGGTCCAGGCCTTGGCCCCTGTCTTAGAATAGGCGCAGTTGTAGCAAGATCTCTGTCTTCATACTATGATATACCGGTATATCCTGTAAATCATGCACTTGGTCATATTGAATTGGGCAAGATGCTTACTGGAGCAAAAGATCCTCTGGTTTTACTTGTATCAGGCGGCCATACGATGATTCTTGCATTTCTAGGTAAGAAATGGCGTGTATTTGGTGAAACACTAGACATAACGTTAGGGCAACTGTTGGATCAAATTGGAAGACATGCTGGATTTGCATCTCCATGTGGTACAAAAATAGAAGAACTTGCATCCAAGTCGTCTAATTATGAGTCTCTGCCATATGTAGTCAAAGGAAACGACGTATCTTTTTCAGGTCTTCTTTCTGCCACAAAAAGAATAATTCCAAAAGGACTAGAGACAGCATGCTTTTCATTGCAAGAAACAGCATTTTCAATGATAGGCGAAGCCGTAGAGAGAGCTTTATCGTTTACAGGAAAGAAAGAATTTCTAGTAGTTGGTGGCGTAGCAGCCAACAAAAGGCTATCGGAAATTCTTCAAAGTATATGTCAGAGACATGATTGTAAATTCTTTGTATCTCCAAAAGAATATTCTGGAGACTGTGGATCTCAGATCTCTTGGGTCGGATTATTAGAATCGTCAAAAAAAACTGGCGCAAAGTTAGAAAATACGTTTGTAAGACAATCATGGAGATTAGATACTGTAGAGATACTTTACTGATCCTTGTAGTTAGAAATAGCTTCTTGCACTGTCTTTTCCCATTTTCCATTGTTAAAGACACCAAACTTGTATGTTTTCTCCCCTTCGTTAGTTTTGATTTTAATTCGAAGTTTTTTGATAAGTTTTCCTT
>JBAVVB010000017.1:0-1797 GCA_049697075.1 Nitrosotalea sp. | reverse complement strand
GGGATGATCACTACCAATCCACTTTTTTTACTGACAAAGATATCAAAAAACACACGACTGTTCATAACAGGAAGTGCGATAGCTTGCTACGGTTTGTTCCTATATGAATTACTTCCAGAATATCTTTTCAACCCCCAATCTGCACTATATTATTTTGCATTACCAGCAATTGTCATAGTTGTCGTACTGGTAGTATTACCAAAATTATTTTCCAAAAATACACAAGGAATACCTCGATCTAATTTCGGATCATCAGATCAATCATCTCAGCCACAAGCTGAATCAATATCCATTGAACAGACAAAAGAACATGGCATCATCTTGCCTGATAATAATTCACCAGGGTCCATGCCTGGCATAATTCCAGGCGAGAGCCTCATGTCACCAAATGAAATTCCAAACGTGGCTGTAATTCAAACCCCAGTTGTAGATGAGATTGCCATACAGGACATGGTTTCAAGAGCCATGGAACCAGTACAGAAGGATTCGACTAGAATTCAAGATACCATAAGTGACTTGAGAAACGAGATAAATGCAATAAAAGGCAGTATGGAGTCTTTGTCGTCAACAGTAGAATGCTCGCTGACTGACCTCAAATCATTTCAGGCAGAACTTGCAAATCCATTGAACTTTATGCGAAAATACTTTGATTCGATTGATATCAAGTCGTTATCTGATCCTTCGCTTCCTTTACACATAGAACAACTACCCCTATCAAACTCAGTACAGGCTGTTTCAAATCCCGAAAAAACTGAGATGGAATCAATCAAAGATGAAACGCATGACAATAATTTGAAGAATAAAGAAAACATTCCAAATCAGATAACAAAAAATCATGGCATAGATGACATTCTAAGAAATGATGTTCATGAAACATTGTCGTTCAAACAAATGCTCGGTAGCGGTATCACTCTAGGTAGACTGATGACAACCATATCACTTATGGAAGAGATCTTGCAAACATTAGGAAGAGATTCTATTGACGTCCTAGTAGATCAATGCAAAATGATGGGCCTGAGACATGAAGACGAACACATAATCTACAATGTAGTCAACATGATGGATAAATCGGGTTTGTCTGTTAACGACACACTGATCATGTTATACAAGTTTGGCAAAGTTATGAACATGAATGATAGCGAATCGGATTTAATTTATGCTAAATTAATGGTCAATCAAGGCAAAAATCATGATAATATAATGACTGTGGAAAAGAAGGCAAGTTAAATGGCATCGGCGGTTTTTACAGAAGCCATCCTGATAATAGCCTCAGTAATAGTAGCAGCTGGACTTGCAGGAATTGTGATGACTAAAGTCGGTACATTTCAATCCACATTTACACAAGAAACAGAGAGCCAGAAGCAGGTCATTCTGACAAATATCAAGATAATCTATACTACAAACTCCTCAGCAAATAGCATAAATGCGTGGGTGAAAAATATTGGCTCTTATCCTATTTTGAATCCTCAGAACACAGACGTGTATTTTGGTCAAATTAATCAAATGCAGAAAATACCATATGCCTACCCGCCATCTGGATTGTCTTGGACATTTTCAAGTCCAACCTCTACCTGGAATCAGACAGATACTTTGCAGATAAACATGACTAATCTTCCTACAATCCAATGTGGTTCTACATACGACCTACAGGTAACTACACCAAATGGAGTAAGTGATCAACAATTCACAAGATTCTGTTAGTGGGGGGGGAGGCGAAATGGGATTAAGTATAGCAATTTCAGGCGGTATTGTAACTTTTTCCATAGTATATGCAATGATGTCTTTTCCTGCAATTAT
>JBAVVB010000016.1:0-22369 GCA_049697075.1 Nitrosotalea sp. | reverse complement strand
AGACACATAACCAATGGTTTGCAAATTCGATTCCATTAATTGCAAGTGAGAACATTCCAAGTCCTGCAGTCAGGGAAGCAACTATTTCTGACTTTGCAAATAGATATGCGGAAGGTTGGCCGGGTGAGCGTGTCTATGCAGGATGCATCTACATAGACAAAGTAGAGTTCAAGTGCATGGAACTTGCCCAAAAGTTGTTCAAGGCAGAGTTTGTTGATGTAAGGCCAATCTCTGGTGTTGTTGCTAACTTGGCAATCTATTCTGCATTTACCAATCCAGGAGATGTAATGCTTGCACCATCGATTCCATCTGGCGGCCATATATCACATGGTAAGAAGGAACATGCAGGTACTGCAGGACTTGTCCATGGACTAGATATCGAGTTTTATCCATTTGATGCCGAAGAGATGACAATTGATGTGGACAAGACAAAGCAAAAGGTGCAAGAACTTGAAAAGGCAGGTAGGACCCCAAAGCTTGCAATGTTTGGCGGCTCGGTCTTTTTGTTTCCTCATCCAGTAAAGGAACTAGCAGATTTTCTCAAAAGTTACAAGATGTTCATAAATTATGATGGAGCTCACGTTGCAGGACTAATTGCAGGCGGCCAGTTCCAAGATCCTCTCAGGGAGGGTGCTGATGCAATGACCATGAGCACCCATAAGACCTTGTTTGGTCCTCAGGGAGGCATGATATGTTCATTTGACAAGTATAGCGACGAGATCAAAAAGGCAACTTTTCCAGGAATGACAAGCAACCATCATTTGCACCACATGGCTGGAAAGGCCATTGCGTTTGCAGAGATGCTAGAATTTGGCAAAAAATATGCAGTCCAAGTAGTCAAGAATGCAAAGGCACTGGCAGAGGCCTTGAGCTCGTCTGGTTTTATGGTACTTGGAGAGAAAAGAGGATTTACAAAATCACATCAAATTGTAGTAAACGTTCTTTCATTTGGAGATGGTGGCACCATTGAAGCTGATCTAGAAAAAGCAAACATCATCATAAACAGACAGCTTATTCCGGGGGATATCAAGGCAGGTCGCAACTACTTCCACCCTGGCGGCATGCGACTTGGAGTTGCCGAGCTAACAAGACTTGGCATGAGAGAATCTCAAATGAGGCAGGTTGCAGAATTTATCAAAAATGTAGTTGTTGATAAAAAAGATAAAAAGAAAATTGCATTAGAGGTCAAGCAGTTTAGGAAAAAGTTCCAGAAGGTCCACTATTGCTTTGAGAGCAAGATGGGCGGATATGACTATGTCAAGCTTCGCTAGGCATAATCTGTAAGCAAGGCTTGGCTACCATCTTCTTTGCCAAATACAAGTTCAAGCTCGTCCAGTAAAGAGAGGACCCTGCCTCTCAGGTATGGCTCAATCCTGTACTTACCAAGCATTCTTTTTGCAAGCTTGAGATATTTTTGGACAGACGGCCTTGTCATTGTTTGAATGAGTTTGTTTTCACACTCAAGACATTTTCCTGCAAGAGGAACTCTCCTGTAGCTTGCACCGCATGACGTACACCTAAATGATTGGCCCGAGTATGCCCTAAGGTTTCCCATTATGTCAGGCAAAAGATGGGTGGTCATCACCATGGAGACCACATCGCTTGGGTCTACCGCATTGATAATATCTGCAGTCCTAATTTGCATGTCTAGTTTTTCAAGAAGTGATCCTAGCGTAGAATATGCGCTGCGCGATTTTGATGTGGTAAGGGTGCTGGTATTGTGTGTGAATCCATATCCATAGAATTGTTTTTCAGTCTCTAGCCTTGATTTTAGAATTTCAACACCTTTTATCTCGCTTGCTTTTTCTTTTTGTAGCGTTGCCTCAAAAAATGACAGAGGGTAGCTGTTTGCTATCTCAAAGTTGTGAGCTTGCCTTTGGACTTCTTGCGGTATAACGATTGGCTGCACAAGTAGTGGCGCATCCATCAGCCCTCCAATTCTGTCAGACAGAAACAGTCTTGAAAAGTTAAGCAGACTGTCCATCAATAGCATTATAGAATCTGCGTCACCATCTGCATCCCTTCTTTTTGCCGAGTGCCATACGGCAGTACCAAGGCAGACCTGGGTATTGGTATAGCCAATGATTCTTCCCACAATTCCAACAGAGGTGTGTGGTGCAAGTCCAATTATTAGGTGACCGACCAGGTCATCGGTCTTTTTTGCATTATAGTATGTAGGATGGGCAAATAATTTTACAAGTTCCCTGTCCAAGTATTGGCAAACCAGAACCAAGATTTCTCCACACTCTCTTGGAATTATGACATCCTGAGTTTTCAACTCAATTAACTGGTCTTGGTTTACAAGCGGGTTGCCTTCAGTATCATGTGTGTATCCAAGCTCTACGAGTTTCTCAGGTGTTGTGCCAATCCATGATGGCTTGAAGTGTGAGAGAGGTGCGTTTGTTGCATCAAACCTGATTGTGCCGTCCTTGAACACATTGAGGTTCAGGCTCTGTCGTATGAGCCCTTTTTCCAGTGGCTCTGGCACGCGGTCTTGGTTGATGAGTTCCTTTACTCCCTTGAATGGTTCCTGAGCCCTAACGCCGGTTCTTTCCTGTGCGGAATAGAGCAGTTCCTTGAGGGGAAATGCACGATACGAGTGGGCTGATGCCCTAACCTTGCACTTGGGGCAGCGGGCCTCTTCTAGCTCATCGCGGCATTTTGGACAGACAAGTGTTACGACAGTCTTGGTCTTGCATCGCTGGCATGTTATGCTAATTGAAGGCAGATTGCAGTTTTTGCACATCCTGTTATTGATGTTGCAGTAAAAGTTGGGTTGTTTTGTTGCCTTGAGAAGATCTCGTGATGCGCCACCCTTGCTTCCAACCGGAAATAGTGTATGTACTGGAGGCTTCATCTTTCTAAGCGATGCCTTTTCAGGCCTGCCGACCCTTACACCTACTGCCGTTGAGAACTTGGGCCTTATCTTGATTCCCGACGATATTGAGATTATCTCTGGAACTGACAGTGTCTTGTCCAATTGAACTGGCTTTCTAAAAAGCAAGTAAGAGAAAATTTTTGCCTCATCGTCTTTTAGCATGATTGTATCACCTGCCAATTCGTGGGGAACGCCAAGTTTTTCTAAAATCTCTTTTACGTCTTTTTGATAAACTATTAGATCCGATTCTATCTTGTCTGGATTGAGGATCTTTTCTAGTTCTTCAGCTGTAATCTGGTCCCAGTAATACAGATAGTGTGGATGGAGTCCGATTCCAAAGTTAAGTGATATTCTAAATGCCTCTTCAAGATCTGGAATCTTGTGTACGTTACTTAATAGATCAGAGTCGCCTGGTTCATACTTTGCAATCTTTTCTTTTAGTTCCTCAATCCAGAACTCTTCAACATATCCGGTTGGGACAAGCTCTGCATTGTTCTCAAGAAAATCGCCATAGCTTATGAGAATGTCTCCAAGATGCAGAATTTTTTCAATGTGCGGTTTTAGCTGGATCCCGTGGGAGGTATCCCTTATCTTGACTACATTTCCATTATCTAGCCTGACAATTGGGGTATCAATCGAATCAACAAATGCAATAGTTGAGGCTTTTCCTGGGATGTCAAGTTTTATCTGAGTGCCAACTGCAATAACGTGATCCAAAATTTCTGCAACTACTGGATGAACCCCAACTGATGCAAAGCCTGTGTTGCATGCCCGTCCATATCGTAGCCTGAAACCGCCAAGTTTTTTTGGCATTGAAAGAACTGACCTGCCAGTGATTACTTCTCTCATTCTATGTGCTGCTGCATCCTCGTCTCCAGTCTGGATGGCGCCCTTTAGGTCCTTGAGCCACTCCCAGCCATCTAGCTTGAATAAATCAATGAGTTTTAGCAGCTTGCGAGATCTGCCAATGAGTCCATCGTTGAGTACACGAAGTGCCCCTCCCCGAACCCTATTGGTGTTTATTCTTACCATGTTTCTATGACTTACAATCTCGACTGGGTCAGTGTCTATGCCGTTAAGCTCTACAGGAAGGTTGGAAATGGTAGTTACCACATCTTCATCTGGAACATGGAATTGAAAGCTTCCCACCTCTCTCTCATAGAGGCGCAATTCCTCTACAAATCGTCCCGTCTCATCATCATAGGAGTTGGCCTTGTACTTGCCAAGTCCGGCAATCTTGCGTACATGATCTGCAATTAGTATGGTGGATGCTGCTTCCGTACCCCCTGCAGAGCGTATGGGCCCTGCAAATGAGACTGACAGATAGTCAGAGCCATCAGCGTTCTTTTTTATCTTCACCTCGCTTATTCCCTGAAGAGGGGCTATTGTCACGCCTTCAGTTACTATTGCTAGTCCCACACGCACAGCCAAGTCAAGCTTCTCTTGCAGCTCTGTCTCAGGACCCAAATACTTGCCCTGGGCTATCTCTTCTGCAAGTTTGAGTGCTGCTAGCTCCTTTGTTGTTGTCTGGATGAGGTTTCGGAGGTTTTCTGTGACGTCAATGTCGTGCATTTTTGATACACGATCAGCCAAGTCAAATGCTATCTTGGGCTCTACCATTCCAGAGGAATCTGCCAGTGTTGCCTTTGCAGCGGCAGCTTTTTCAAAAATAGAAAAGACTTCATTTGATAGATTGCTGTAATAATCAAAATATGACTCTGGCATTGGGACTTCCCTGAGTCTCAATGCGATGTTTTCAGACATGCTACTTCCTTACAGACTGGATGGTTTTTACTATATCTGCTATTGTTTTGAAACTTCCGCCTTTTTCAATAAATGTGCCAATTACTATGGCGTCAGCACCTGCCTTTACGATCTCGCCAGCAGTATGAGTATTTCGAATTCCCCCACCAACTATGAGAAATCCCTTGAAGAGTTTTCTAACAGCTGCTACCATCTCTGGCCTAACGTTTGATTTTGCGCCAGAGCCTGCTTCAAGATATACAAATCTCATGCCCATAAATTGCGCAGACAATGCATACATGGCTGCCAAGCCTGGCTTGTCAAATGGGATGGTTCTTGCAGAACCGACGTGCCATACTGTTGTACCCTCACCAATTATGATGTAGGCTGTCGGTAGAGGCTCAAGACCAAATCTAAGTACATTTGGAGCCCCCAATGCCTGAGCCTGGGAGATAAAGTAGGGGTTATCAGAGTTCAATAGCGAGCTAAACAATATGGCGTCTGCTCCAGGAACAACACCTGTAACATTTCCTGGAAATAGTATCACTGGAATCTTGACAGATCTTTTGATGTTTTTGACGGTTTCTGCCATGGCTATCTGGTCAGTTGCAGATGAGCCTCCAACCAGTATAATCGAGGCACCGCTCTTTTCTGCATCCTTGGCAAGCTGTGACGCAGAATTTTTTCCATCGTTTTCAGAGTCAATTAATACGAAGAGTAAAGCCCCTTTCTTCTTTCTGGAGGCGTTTAGGTATCTTTCTACATTTTGCATATGACTAGTTGATAGCTATTCGTTAAAAGTTTAATTGAATAAAGTTATACAGATATGTATAGCTTTGAGCACACTTCCAGAAGACAATTTGAATAATATAATAAAACAAATTATAAAAAAATCATCATTTACAGAGCGTCAAATTGAAATTATTTTAAAAAGGCGGAACCTATCAGACTCGCAGTTTACCATAACTAAGGGGGCTTTCTATAGGCAAGTTAGGCAGTCTCAGGAGAAGTTCCAGGCGTTGTGTTATTCCTGGATACTGCTCAAAGCATTAGGTATTCTTCGTGAAGAGGATATGGATGTGATAAATCGACTCTCAGAACAGGTGTCTGTGATAAAAAACAGTGATGTTTTCCCTGAACGTGAGGAACAGGTCATCACTGTGATACAAGAGTTACTAGCACGAATGTGTAAGCTGTGATTTTTTATGCGTGTGAGCGTGTTATGCACGAATAATTTGTGATAAACATATTTGTGATTGATGTGCATTGTGTAAAATTATTTTACTCAAAGATGATAAATCACATTAGCTTATGATATGTAGTGATGTTAGTAGACATAGACGTAGGAACGATTTTAGGTGTGATAGCTTCATTCGTGATTGGTATTGCATGCATAGCAGTATACAACAAAGTCAAACCACGTCTAGGTTCACAGAGCAATGATCTAAAAATTTTGGTAGAACGACTGCAATATTATGAAAATTTACTAATAGATATGAAAATAAAGTTAGATTCATTAGAACTAGCCAAGGAACCTGAAGAACTTGTGCCTGCACAAGTTCCAAAGCCAAAGGAGCAGAAGCAAGAGCAAACCATAGTCATGGAGGTAAAAGAGGAGAAACCAAAGGAGAGAGTACATAATATGAGTTTTGGAAGCGCGATAGAGTATGTGTTGCGATTAATCACAGAAAAACCCATGACATCACGTGATATCCAGGTCACAATAGGAAGGACCCGCGAACATACATCACGCATGATGAAGAAGCTCTTTGAGGAGGGTTTGGTTGAACGAGACATGCGGACAAAGCCCTTTACTTACAAGATAACTGAGAAAGGGCTCATCAGGATAGGGTCGCTAAAGGCGCCAACGGTAGAAACCTAGTGGAGTTTGGATCCCAGTTTAATCAAGTTAACAAGGTTTTGATCCTGGTCTGATCAGGTTCTTGGATTCTTGTTTAGAAGTATTTTGATTGCTACAAACCATCCAAATGGATTTTTGGGTCAAAAATAGAGAAAAATTAACATAAATTATTAATCTTATTTTATAATAAAATCTTAAATTATTGAACTTATAATGAATGATATGTCAGACGTGGAACAGCTCATAAAGATAACCTCGGCAGGCACGATCTCAATCCCGAAGGACTTTAGGAGATATCTTGACCTTCAGAAGGGAGATTATGTTAAGGTAACAGTTGAGGGGGATCGTTTGGTTGTCAAAAAGGCAACAATTTCCTAAGTCGCAGGCCTTTCTCTTTGAGCCAGTTTGAGTATCTGGTAGCTCCATTCCTTCCCGGTTCTCTCTCTTGCAACTCTTCCCTTAAGAGCAAACCTTGAGAGGTATGTTGATATCACGCTTAGTTTGATTGGCTCTTCATACTCGTCCTCATATTTTTCAAGGATCAGTGAAGAAGTGAACTTGCCCATTGGGAAATGCTTGTCCACAATGTTCCATATTTTGGCGCCAACGGTATCAAGTTGTATTGATTCCTCTGGCTCCTCTATATTCATCAAATCCATTAACTCAAATATCTTGAGCATCTTTTCACGGGTGACATTGCCCTCCAAGCTAAGGTTGTACTTGGCGCCTTCTGCGTCTTCCAGGTCTATTCGTATTCGTTTTCGGGCCATTGTGATCGATCAGGTTAACACCTTAACACTTGAACAGATCATAGAAGAATTGTTAACAATCAAGTTTGTTAACATTCACTGCCTAACCCAGGCGTGGGCACTTTTCCTATCTTAACAGGCTTCTCTACGCTTTTATCTACGAGTAGGCCAAAACTACGCCTAGAGTGGAAATAATGGGGTCCATTTAGGCATATTAACAATGTTAAGGACCATCTTCACGCCTAGAGTGGAAATAATGGGGTCATTTTGGGCTTTTTTGGACTCTATCTTAACACCAACTTCACTGATTGTTAACCAGTTCTAGGAATACCCACACACCTATTCTTCCACTCTAGCTTTATTAAAAATAATTTTTTTTAAGAAAATAAAAATAATTAATGATATACTAAATTTGAATTAGTTATTCTATTCTAATCTAATTAGTATGGTAGAGTCCATATGTGGACAGAGAAGAAACAATGGTGTGTGGGTTGATGACAAGAGATCCCATTGATAAATTACTTGATGATGCAGCAAGTGGCAAATCATTATTCAAAAACAGAGAGGTATTGCATTTTACATTCATACCAAATATGGTACTACATAGAGACGACGAGCAAAAAAAAGTTACCCAGTCACTTATTCCACTACTAAAAAAGGGTAGACCATCAAACCTGCTGATATATGGCAAACCAGGCACGGGCAAGACATTGGTTGTAAAAAAAGTGCTAGACAAGATTCAGGAGCGGGTCAAGGATGGCTCATTTCCAATACAACTACTATATGCAAATGCAAAAGAAGAGACCACACTATACAGCCTTTTGGTAAAGTTTGGCCGCCAGCTGGGACTTGCGTCACAAAAGGAGCTGCCAACAACCGGACTATCAATCAGTGAAGTCTTCAATAGGCTAATAGCAGTAATTGAAAAGAATGCACTCAATACCGTCTTTGTAGTAGATGAGATTGATTATCTGGCAGAACTGGTATCAAAGACAGGAAAGGATATCTTTTATTCATTAACACGAGCAAATGAGAGACTGAAAAAAGGCTCACTTACCTTGATTGGCATATCAAATGATCTGACATTCAAAGAAAGGCTGGACCCCCGAGTTCTAAGCAGCCTAAGCGAGGAAGAGATTGTCTTTACCAACTATTCAGTTAACCAGATCAAGGAGATACTGACAGACAGGATCAAGGAGGCCTTTATTCCAAGCATAGTGGATCCGGCAGCCCTGAACCTATGCGCCGCAATGTCAGGCCAGGAACATGGCGATGCCAGGCGGGCAATAGACCTACTTCGCGTGGCAGGCGAGATAGCAGAACGAGAGCAGTTTGATACCATAACAGAAGACCACATCCGCAGGGCCTCATTGAAGATGGAAGAGGACAAGGAGACAACAGCACTCAACTCATACCCCCTTCATGAAAAATTACTCATACTTGCAGTAATGAAGGCAAACGGCAACACTACAGGCGAGATATACCAATCCTACAAGAATCTCTGCAAGGTCACAAGACAGAAGGAGCTTACACAGCGCAGAATAACCCAGATGCTAAGCGAGATTGAGATGACTGGGCTAATCTCAGGCAAGATAATTCACCAGGGTATGCATGGAAGAACAAAGAAATTTGCTTTGACATTAAATCCAGACACTATAAAAAAAGCATTCAAGGAAGACTTGTCCCTCGAAGATCTGCTGTAACTAGTCTTCTTTCTCGGTAAAGTCTTTTGTAAAGACCTTCATTGTAGCCAAGTTTACAATTATAGCTATTCCAGGTGTTGGTACGATACCACCACTTGCCTGATAATCAGTCTGGCTCTGCCAGGCCCCGGAATTGACTATCAATGTTCCCTTGTACATGTCAAGGTCGACAACATGAACATGGCCGGAATGAAAGATATCTGGAACTTCATTTATCACCATAAAATCTTCAAGCTCGGGCGCAATTGGGGTGCGCTTTCCATAAATTGGGCTAAGATGCCTTGTCCTCAACAGTGCCCGCATTGCCCTTGCTGGTTGTGCATAGCTTAGGCCCGGGGTAGTTCCTACTACATCATCGAGGCTCTGGCCATGAAACATCAACACCTTTACGCCGTTAAGATCCAAAAAGGCAGGATTTCCCAGCATGAAAAAGTTCTCCCTGTTCCACAAACTCATGTTGTGTTTTTCCGGTATGGCAGGCTGGGGAAGGGCCCTTCTACCGGGGTCGTGGTTACCAGGAATTATGAATGTCTTGATGTGTTTTGGAATCTTATCGAGCATCTGGGCAGCCTTTGCCATCTGCTCGTCCATATCCATGATAAGCAACTCCTTGTCTTGGTTTGGAAAGATTCCAATCCCGTCAATTATGTCTCCACATATCAAGAGAAACCTGACCTTTCTTGCCACTGGATCGGGGCTTGAAAGCCAGGAAACAAACTCTGCAAATTCCTTTTCCATGAAATACTTGCTACCTATGTGGATATCTGATATCAGGACGGCATACGTCTCAGTCTTTGAGCGATTTGCTATGTGATCTGGAACGTCTGGGACTAGAAGCTCCTTTGCGATAAATCCGCCATTTTTGCCATTTGTAACGCCCACCATCACAAACTGGTCCATTAAAAGCGAGTTTGCAGTCTCCTGCAACTCTTGATTCCACACCAGAATCTCTACAGAACCGGTAGGATCATCTACTACTATCTTGGTTACATCCCGTTCAATCTTTCTATCCATGAGGAGGCCTGCAACAAATGTCTCCTCGCCAAGCTTGCCATCTGTCACGTTTTTAATTGGCGTAAGTTTTTTTGCCTGTGATCTCTGCATCATTATTTTAAGTAGTTTTGAATATCTGTCAGAAAAAAGCGCGGTAAAACCAACTATTCCCTCTGCTGATGTGATCTTCTTTGTAGGATCAAACAATATCTCATGCCTGTCCTCAACACTACCATCAACTTCTGATTCTACAAACATTTTGAGGTCGCTTTGATTTATCAAAAACAAGTTTTGCTTTGCCTTTTCACGAACAATCTGCTTGATTATATTCTGGAGTTCCTTCACCTCTATCTTCTCTAATATCTTAAAAGCGTCAGGATGGATCTGAAATCCCTTGCTCAGGGCATATGTTACTGCTGAGGAGACCTCTTCTTTCACAAACTGTCATAATACAACTTTTAATTAAATCTGTTCGAGCTGTCAACCCTCAAATAACTCCTTAAAACAAACTCGTTGTTGGTAAAAAGACGAATCTTAATTTTTCTGATTTTTATTGCAATATTTTCAGTTGCATATTCCGTTGGCAGTGAAAGTAACATATCAGAAGAAGATTCCAAGTCATTTGTTAAAGACTTTCAACATACTGTAGAAGGAATCGACGCAATAGGAATTTTTACTCATAACACAACAGTTGCATTGCCCATGTTTCTGCCAGGTTTTGGAATAGCTTGGGGTTCCTTTGCTGCATGGTCAACCGGACTTGCCTTTAAGGCGCTAGTATCTACCACACCGACACTTGCAAAACTTCCACCGCTTGCAATAATCTACCTCTCGCCCTTTGGCGTAATGGAGCTAATTGCCTATTCCATTGGAATGTCAAGAAGCTTCATTCTCATCAATACCATATTGAGGAGGGGAAACTTGCGAGAAATGCTACGCCCAACAGCAATTGAGATAGGAGTTGTAATTGCGTTGTTACTTGCCGCAGCATTCATTGAATATGCCATGATTCAAGAATTTGGATCGACACTGGTTCATCCCAAAGCACACTAGATTCGTTTTTATTTTAAAACAAAGCAGTCAAAGGTAATGCTTGGTCTTAAGATTCACACACTTCCAAAACTAAACAAGCCCACAATGATAGCCGCACTTCCAGACATGGGAAACGTTGCTGGAATTGGAATGGATTTTCTTGTAAAAAAACTAAAAGCAAATTTATTTGCAGAGATCTATGCGTTCTGGCCGCCAGCGGTCTCGTATGAACAAGGGCTGATAAAATATGATCAATCAAGCTACAAATTTCATTATTCACAAAAGGAAAACATTGTGTTCTTTTCCGGAGAGTTCAATCCCTCTGATCCTAGGCGTCTTTACGAATTGTGCTATGAGGTAGTTGGCATGGCAAAAAAGCTCAAGGTAAGTACGCTTTATTCCATTGGAGCTGCCTTGAGGCAACCAAGTCCTACAGAACCCAAATTGTTTGCTGCCACAACTACCACAAAACACCTAAACTTGTTAAAGAAGAAAAAATTAGAACTGCTCAATACGCAAGGCCAGATAACTGGCTTCAATGGATTGGTACTGGGAATTGCAAAGGAAAAGCAGCTTGATGGCATTTGCATTCTGGGAGAAATAGACAATCCAAACGTCATTCAACCAAGGTCAGCTAAACTGATACTTGCAAAACTTTTGCAGGTTCTGGAGCTTGGACCGCTGGACATGAAAGAGCTAGATGACGAGGAAAAGAGAAAACAGTTCATGGAACAGCAGATGAGCTACATGAATGGACTAGCTAAAAGAGATAATCAACCGGGAATTGCCTAATTGTTTGAAGAAATTATACCCAGCCATTAAATACGAGTTTTTGGTTTAGCTAATCAAATGAGGTCCAGTGTACCATCGCTAATTGCAATTACGGGATTTCTAGTCGTACTTTGCTTTCCTTCTAACGCATATTCTGATTTTGTATCTAGCAATGCATATCTAATTCAAGCCACAGGTTTTGTAGCCGGGACACAAAACATTCTTGATTCCACATTTGACATACAACTAACTGCGGGCGCTCAAAGTGGAAGCAGCATACTTTCCACACTAGATAATGGTCTTGTTACAATTAATGGCGATAATTATCTCAACTCTGGTAATTGGACAACTACCCTACTGCGAGATGGAAAATTTTTACTTCTTAAAGGAAATGCACAGGACCAGAATGGCAATACCATACAAATCAATCTCTTTGGAAGACAGATACAGAGCAATCAAGACGGTGTTGTTTACAGCATTACTGGCAAGATAATAGGTTCAGAAACATTCAGAGTCATTTACAGCGCAAAAATAATTGCTGCTGGAACATATACTCCACCTGTCACTTCACCAACCTCGCAAACAACATCCCCGCCACCACAACAGAATCAAACACAATCAAATATTGTAAGAATAAGTATAGTTTCTGGCGCATCCAATCCAACTAACCAACTCTTCTTCTCACCCTCTGTTGCGACAGTAGCCCCTGGCACTACAATAATTTGGACAAACAATGACAACGTACCTCATACAATAATGAGCGGGGTGGCATCTGTTAATGGAGGGAATGCTTCAGCGCCAACATTTACTTCTGACGGGATGATAAACAGCGGCGCCATAGCTCCTGGCAAATCTTTCCAATACACCATAACCAGTTTTAATCCAAAAGCATATCTTAGTGCCTCAGCAGCGCAATACCTGAATTTACCGGCAGATCAAACTACTGGCGATATCACCTTCTTTGATCCTAATTATACTTGGATGATAGGAGTGATAAGTCCAATGTCAGTCTCAACTCCAACACAAACAGTACAGATTAACATATTGCCAGGGGCATCAACTGCCACAACCAATCAATATCTATCCCCATCTTCTGTACAAGTTACACCAGGCTCTACAATTGTTTGGGTAAACCAAGACTCTGTTGCACACAGCATCTTGAGCGGCCAACAACAAGCTATAACAACCGGTACCACTGGAAAGCCGACCACGACAGCGCCAGCATTTAATCCTGACGGGCATATTAACACTGGCACCATAGCTCCGGGCCAAAGTGTCAAGATTACAATAACCGGAACAGGGCAATTTGCTTTTTACGATCCATCAAATACATGGCTAAATGGTAACATCCTTTCAGTTTCACAAACATCATCAGTGCCACCGGTACAAGTAAGCATTTTACCGGGATCATCAACAGCCCAGGGAGCTGCCTCCCAACAAAATCAAAACTATGTTAATGGATATTATTCTCCGGATCAAATCCAAATTTTACCAGGCACTACAATAATTTGGACAAACAATGACTCTGTTGCCCATTCAATATGGAGCGGCACTGCCACCTATAGAACAACTAATCCATACATTCCAGACGGCGTGATAAAGAGCGGCTCAATTGCACCGGGCCAAACCTTCCAGGCTACCATTAACAATACTGGGATTACCAGATTCTATGATCCGTCATACACGTGGATGAATGGCATAATTGTTTCACTTCCATCCACACAAACTCATTCCCTCAACTCTGGAACATATACGGGCCCTACGCCAGTCCTTCACTAGATAGTAAGATGGCGCTACTTGAAATTGATATATGATTCAAGCCTTGTCTGATCAAATACCATTACGGAAAGATCAGAGAACTGTCTTCCTTCCAAATCTTTTACGGTTCCAACAAAACAAGTCTCCTTTTCGGTTGTGAGCGACTCAAAAACATGCACCTTCATACTTGAGGTGTCAAACCCGTGGTTTTTTAGGTAAACTGCAATTTCTGACTGCATAAAGTGCTTGGATGGTTCCTTAGGCCATGGGCGTGGAACTAGCACCACGCTCAATCCGTCTATTAGCGCTTTTTGGAGTTCAAGTTTTTTCTCTTCAATGCTTGTTGATATATGCATAGTTATCACTCTGCTTTTGTCCAGTGGCACTCTTGCCTTTGATGCAGCTACCTGCACTGAGCTTATACCTGGAATCACCTGCACATCCCCGAAAATCTCAATTAATCTGTCAACAACTTCTGATTCGGAAAAGTTCACATCTCCTGTAAATGGCACAACGCAAGTCTTGGTTCCAAGTGATTTTGAGACCTTTTGATACGTCTCTTCTTGGTCTTGCATCGTGATCTCATACACTTCTTTATTTTTTGTTAGCTCTTCGATTGTCTTGAGCGTATACTTGTAACCTATTACAACATCAGAGTTTATCACAATCTCCTTTACTGTATCTGTAACATATTTTGGTGAGCCAGGCCCTACTCCAACTGCAAAAACCTTTCCCATCGTGACATCTTTTGCAACGTTCAATATAATTCACAATTTGGGAATCACAATTAGCTTTTATTTGCCGGTCCAAAATATTTGTCATTGAATGCCAGAATAATCTTGGTCTCTTTCTTTTTACTCCTAGTTAGTTTTGTTCCAGATTCCTTTGCTGCATCGCAAAACTCCACGCTAGACTCCCAGGGAAACTATGCAAATCCATCCCTTGGCATAACATTTCAGGCTCCAGGCGGCTGGACAGTAGAGGAACCAAAAAAATTCCAACCCGATGCGCCAGACATTGCCGTGATAGCTCCGTATTCAAATGGATTTCCATCCTCGATTTCATTTAATGTTGAGAAGGCAAATGGAACATCACTTGATAATTATGTCGAAAATAAAATTAATCAACTGACCAGTGGCAGCCAATCAAACAATATCGCAATTCTGTCAGAGCAAAATGGAACAATAGATGGGTTTGCCTCCAAGACGTCACTGCTCCAAGAAAACTTTACTTCACAAAATGGTACCAATGTGATAAAATTCAAGCAAGTAATTGTACTGGCAAATGATGAATTTTATACAATAACCTATGCAAATGAGGAGAAAAACTTTGACAGCGATCTGCCAAGCTATGACCAGCTACTGGACTCCATCCAGTTTGTAAACAATGATACGTCTTCCTGGCTTGACTATGTCTCTGTTGGCATAGTAGCTGGCGCGCTAATTGTGGGCCTAGTTATAATTAAAAGAAAAAAAAGACCATTGCAAAAAAACTAAACCTTCATTCCTGATACCACGGAAAATTTCGTTTTTTCATTGTAATGGATAAGATCGGGTGGGCTAGATTTGGGCCAATAAATGGGGTCCTGTAAAAAGGCCCTTGTATTTGCAATCATTCCAATCCTCTGTAAATGAGCGAAAGATAAAATACCGTATTGTAGAGAAGTAAAGTATGAAGAAGGAGTACATTGTAGTAAGGATTGAGGGTTCTACCGATGGTGCACCATATGTAGTGATCTCGTTGTCCTCATCTAAAGAATTCAAAGAGCAGAACAGTACTCCAATGTCTCCCTTTGGCTCTGGTGTTATGGGGTTTACCAACATGGATGACATGATAAAAGGCCTCAACAAAATGATGACAGGAGGAGGAATGGGAGCCATGGGTGGTGGAATTACCTCTATTAAACTAGATATGCACGAATACAAGGAACTAAACCTATCAGTAGGAGACAAGGTGTATCTGGAAATAACAAGAGCAGAGTCTCTTGGAATCTAAGGAATCGGCACTAGTTTTTACCGGGAAATCTCTGCGCGCAAGATTTCATATGCCCTTGCAGCGTCCTTTTCATGCAATACCAGAATGATATCATCCTGGCCAAAGAAGGCATTAACAAGTTCAATTCCATTATCATGAAGAATCTCTGATACGTATGATACCACATCTGATTCATTTCCAGATTGAGGCATGTGGATGCTTATCTTTGCAAGCCCGGTTTGGGAAAAATTCTTGTGTGAAGAAAAGGATTCAAGCAATTTTCTGACATCGCTAATGTCTTCAGTTAAGAACCTAAACGAGTCTGTAAATCTGAAAAATTCGTAATCTGGATCAATTCGAGTAAAACCATCCATTAACGCCACTGCGTCCTCCATCCCAAAATCCTGTGAGGAGAATTTGATATCTAGTATTCCATCTGTAAGCGATAGCCTGGCATTCTTTAGTGCAGACTCGCTTTGCATATCGTCTTTTTTCTCAAAGGAATCTGCATATCTCTTGATTGCCACCACAATTGTGTTAAGGTTTACAGGGCCGCCCATCTGGGCTTCCACCTCTTTTTGGATCTTGACTGCAAGTGCTGTATAGTTTACCAGGTCCATCTTGACACAATCGTAAATTGATCTATTTTTTGTGATTATCTCTCGAACTGTATCTGGAACCGAGAGACTAGATGTACGCATACAAGGATATTTACTGCTGTCAGCTATATTAGTTTATGTAAGAATCAAGCATATGAGTCTCTTAAACTTTATATAATGTCATAGCTATTACATACTATGGGAAATTATGACATGATGGAATCAGACGAGTTTGACAACCTCTTCCAAAGAATGATGCGACCTTTCAGAGAACTAGACGACGTATGGAATGAGTTGAGGGATTCTTCAAACCTGCAGACGTTTGGTCCGTACTACTATGGTTACTCTGTAACAGTAGGGCCTGATGGCAAACCTGTAGTAAAAGAGTACGGAAACGTTAGACCAAGTCTTCCTGCAACCGCAGAGACAAGAGAACCTCTTGCCGATGTAATTGTAGATGACAAAGAAAAGGCCCTGAAAATTGTGGCCGAGATGCCAGGCGTTGAAAAGAAAGACATCAAGATCGAAGTAGTAGGACATACGATCTTAATCGACGCAGAGCACGAAGAAAGAAAATACCATACCAAGATACCCATCAAACACAAGGTCGATGAAAATTCTGTCAAGGCAACTTATGCCAACGGAATTCTGGAAGTAAAGTTCCAGCTAAAAGAAGAGGAACGACCAAAAGGGAAAACTGTGGAGGTTGAATAAACTTCCTTTATTTTTTATGGTGATTAAATTATGAGTGAAATAACATTAAGAATTGCAGAGGCGTCGCAGAGACATGTAGGCAAAGGCATTGCCGTAGTTGATCCTAAAATTGTTGAAGACAACAACTGGGAGACTGGCAATATCTTGGAACTGGTGGGAAATAGGAAGAGTCACACAAAGCTGTGGCCTGGCTCTTCTGAACAATATGGTACTGGAATAATAAAGATAGATGGAACTACAAGACAAAACATTGGTGCAGGAATTGGCGAAAAAATTTCTGTAAAAAAAGTTGATGCGCAGGAAGCAAAACAAGTAACAGTATCTCCAATTGAAAAACTCAGTTCAGAAGGCTTGCAAGAATACATGCAGGTAAACTATATCGGCCACGTACTAACTATTGGTGACGCTCTTATAGTAACAACACAACTTGGCGGAAAAACACAGCTTGTGATAACAAGTGCTGCACCATCTGGAAAACCTGTTGTGGTCACAGAGGAGACTGAATTCAAACTGGGTTCAATGACCAAAGCTGTTGACAACTCTGTACCTAGGATTACATATGATGACTTGGGAGGCCTCAAAAATGAGGTGCAAAAGATACGTGAAATGATAGAGCTTCCCATGCGACATCCGGAATTATTTGAGAAAATTGGAGTTGAGGCGCCAAAGGGTGTCCTGCTTTATGGACCGCCAGGAACTGGAAAGACGTTGATTGCAAAGGCAGTGGCAGGCGAGACCAATTCTCACTTTATCTCAATTAGCGGTCCTGAAATAATAGGTAAATTTTATGGCGAGAGCGAGGAGAGGCTGCGTGAATTATTCAAGCAGGCAGAAGAAAACACGCCAAGCATAATTTTCATAGACGAGGTTGACTCGATTGCTCCAAAACGAGAAGAGGTAACAGGCGAGGTGGAAAAAAGAGTAGTATCTCAACTGTTGACATTAATGGACGGAATGAAATCACGAGGAAAAGTTGTAGTAATTGCTGCCACCAACAGGCCTGATTCAATTGATCCTGCGCTTAGAAGGCCCGGAAGATTTGATCGAGAAATTGAGATAGGAATACCAGATGCAGCTGGAAGAAAAGAGATACTTGACATCCATACGCGGGGAATGCCACTTGAAAACAAAGTCAACTTGGAACAAATTGCCAGAGTGACCCATGGATTTGTCGGGGCAGACCTTGAGATTCTTGCAAAAGAAGCTGCAATGAGGTCCTTGCGAAGAATATTGCCTGACATTGATTTAGAAGAAGAAAAAATTCCAGCCGAAGTTTTACAAAAGATTGTAATTACTGAGAGCGACTTTAAGGATGCACTAAAAGAGGTAAGGCCATCTGCACTACGGGAAGTTCTAGTTCAGGTCCCCAATGTTGCATGGGAAGATGTTGGCGGGCTGGAATCATTAAAGGATGAACTTCATGAGGCAGTAGAGTGGCCCCTAAAACACAAGGAGGCATTTGAATACACAGATGTCAAAGCGCCAAAAGGCATTTTGCTTTATGGACCGCCAGGAACTGGAAAGACGTTGATTGCAAAGGCAGTGGCACATACAACAGAATCTAATTTCATAAGCATCAAGGGACCAGAACTATTATCAAAGTGGGTTGGGGAATCAGAAAAAGGCATACGTGAAGTCTTCAGGAAAGCACGCCAGGCTGCCCCATGCATAATATTTCTCGATGAGATGGATTCTCTTGCCCCCAGCAGAAGCTCTGGTGGCTCAGACTCGCATGTCACAGAAAGAATAGTATCTCAACTCTTAACCGAGATTGATGGTCTTGAGGAATTGCACAATGTGTTGGTGATTGGAGCTACTAACAGAGTAGACTTGATAGACAGTGCATTGCTAAGGCCTGGAAGATTTGACAGGATATTAGAAGTGCCGTTACCAGACTCTAAAGGCCGTGAGAACATCTTTAAGATACACACTAAAAACAAGCCGCTTGCAAATGGTATAGACATTGCAAAACTTGTAGAACTTGCTGATGGGTTCAGCGGTGCAGAAATCGAGGGTGTATGCAACAGGGCTGCGATGAGTGCAATAAGGAGATACGTCAACAAGGCAGAAAAATCTGTCAAGTTGATAAAGATAACTCAGGAAGACCTTGAAAACGCAATTGAAAAATTACGACCAGGAAAGGTCACGCCTCGACAAGTTGTTGTATTATAGCTTATATGATTAAATCGATTGATACAAGCAACGGCAAAAGAGGCAGTCCTTTATCAGAAATTACCTGATGATAAGGTAAGATGTACAGCTTGCGCTAGGTATTGCGAAATTGGAAAAAATCAGATAGGTCTTTGCGGCATAAGGGCAAACAACAACGGCAGACTTGATCTTTTGGCATACGGCAAGGTAATAACTGGCCATGTTGATCCAATCGAGAAAAAACCTGTGACTCACTACTGGCCCGGGTCAAGCATATTTTCCATTGCAACCACTGGCTGCAATTGGCTTTGCAAATATTGCCAGAATTATGATATCAGCCAGCGAAGAAAAATCGAGGGAGTTGACATGACCCCAGAAGAGGTAGTAAATCTTGCCGTAAGCTCAGGCTCTCAGGGAATTGCCTACACGTACAATCAGCCATCAATATTTATCGAGTTTGCAAGAGACTGTGGAGTCATTGCAAGGAAAAATGGACTATTCAATATCTTTGTATCAAATGGCTACGACACTCCCGACACTGTAAAGATGATGGATGAGTTCCTTGACTGCATAACTGTAGACTTTAAGGGAAATGCAGAACCGCAATTTACTCGAAAATATATTGGCGTTCCAGATCCCCAGCCAATCTTTGACACTCTCAAGGAAATAAGAGACAAGACCAAGATTCATGTGGAGATAACTGACTTGGTGATTCCCCAAGTAGGCGATAACCTGGAACATGCAGCTAAACTTTGCAAATTTGTCTACAATGAATTTGGACCTGACATGCCAATTCACTTTCTAAGATTTCATCCAGATTACAAGATGATGGAATTTGAATCGACACCAATTAAGACACTTGAAAAACACCATGAAATAGCAAAAAAAGAGGGTCTTAACTATGCGTATCTGGGAAATGTTCCGGGACATCCTCTTGAGCATACATACTGCCCAGAGTGCAAAAAAATTGTGGTAAAAAGATATGGATTTGATATTCAAGAGTACAATCTTGACGATAACAATTGCTGCAAATTCTGTGGTAATAAAATACCAATAGAAGGAAAGCTAGCAGAAAATTACAAGCAAAATAGATTTCAGTTTGTACTCTAGATTGCAACTGCCCTAACAGGAGATCCTGTGGCATCCTTTAGTTTGAGGGGCAACACTATCAACATAAAACTGGTTCTTTGAATTTTGTCAATATTGCAGAGATTTTCCAAAATCAAAACTCCGCTCTTCAATAGAACATGGTGGGCAGAAAATTTTGAATCCTTGCCCAAGTCAATGCTAGGCGAGTCTATACCTATGAGACTAACTCTCTTTTTTGCTAGATACTTTGCGGCACCTGCCGAAAGCCCTGGGTTTTTTGTGAAATAGTCTTTTCTTGCTAGATTTCTTGACCAGCCTGTCCCAAAGATTACGGCTGAATTAGGTGGTATCTTGCCATTTCGTGCCTCAAAACTTGTAATATCATTTTGAGTGATTGGCATGTTGGGGCCCTTTCTTATATTGCATAAAATGGCACTCGTGATCAATCTGTTGAGGGGAATCTTGTCTATCTTGATCCCTTTTTCTATGAAATGATACGGTGCATCAAGATGAGTTCCAGTATGCGAGCTGAGGAAAATTAATTCAAGATTGTACCCGTCGGATTTTTTGTCTGCCCATGAAATGAATTGGGGACGTGGAGAGCCTGGAAAAGTTGGAAGCTTGTTTGAAATCTCAAGTGTTAGGTCAATTGGTTCCACAAAATTAGTTAGAATCTGGTAATAAATCAATTTTGACATTGATAACCAAAAGTTAAATATTGTGAAAAGAAAATTACTTCATGCCAACTACTTACATACTGATAAACTCTGATCTAGGCTCTGACGTCGAGATAATTCAGAAAATCAAGGAAATACTGGGCAAAGAGAACGGCGTAAAATATGAAGTTCAGGGTGTTTATGGCGTTTATGATATTATAATCAAGATCACCGCTGATTCAATGGATCATTTGAGAAATATTATTACCAATAACATACGAAAGATAGACAAGGTCTACTCCACCCTGACAATGATGGTAATAGAAGAGCAGGAAAAGTAGCTAATTTCTTCTCAATGCGTCAATTACCCGTAAAATCTCTGATTCCGTGTTAAAAAAGTGCGGCGAAGCCCTGATTATTTTCTTGGAAAATATCTCTCGCACGGCAAGTATCATGTTTTCCTTCTCTAGCCTTTTGACTATTAACTCTGAATTCTGATCTTTAATGGCAAACGAGACTATGCTTGTTCTTTTTGTATCTTCTTGGGGGCCAAACAGGACTATGCCAGGTATCTTTGATAGCTCTTCGCGCATCAAGTTTGCAAGTTTGACATTTCGATTCCTTATTTTTTCGATTCCTGTCTTGAGAAGGAAATTCACTGACGCCTCAAGTCCGGCGGCTCCCGCCCAATTGCGAAACCCTGCCTGAAATCTTGCAGGCATTTCTTTGTGAACTATTTTGTTATCGTGTAAAATTGCAGATTCGCCGCCTATCTGCAGCGGCTCTATCAATTCGCTTGATTCTTTTTTACAGAAAAATATTCCCATGCCCATTGGACCGCAAAGCCACTTTGATCCGTTAAAGGACATGAAATTACATTTTATCTTGTTTACATCAACATCGCTGATGCATCCAACTGTTTGTGCAGCATCAATAAAGTAAGGTATGTTTTTTTCTGCAAGATACTTGCCTATCTCCTCTACTGGAAGAATTGCTCCAGTGTTAAACAAGGCATGGCTTAGGACAACAAGCTGGGTGTTTCCATCAACCATCTTTTTTAACGAATCAAACTGGAAATATCCAGTTTCATCAATAGATATCTCCTTCAGCCCTATTTTCTGTCCTGCCCTTACCCAAGGATAATGATTTGCAGGATGCTCGTGATTTGCTCCACGTGTTATGATGTTAGAGTCTGGCTTGAATTTCATGCCACTAGCTACAAAGTTTATTCCATCAGTCACGCTTTGTGTTAGAACGACTTCTTCTTGCTTGCACTTGATTAACTGAGAAATTACTTTGCGCAGGTTGTTGAGTCGCTCTTTTACAAAATTGTCTGATAATTCAGAATCAGGGCCATGCTCATTATACTTTATCAGAAAATCATTCATTGCCTGTATGCTAGTCTTTGGCATTCTGGATGTGGATGCGTTATTTAGGTAGATTCTATCCATGTAAGGAAATTCTTGTGAAAAATCAGAACTCAAATTCATTATTATATTACAATTTTGTATCTATTGTGTTGTTTAAAAATCATGATGAATCTGAGAACATGGCTCCAAAATTAAAAGACATTCTTTCACAAGTACAGATTAATTCTGTTTTGTATTCTGATCCTTTTGTAAAAGCAGGTTTTATATCAAAACTTGTCAGCGAGGTAAAAACTAGCGTACTGTATATGGATCTTGATTTGTTGTATAG
>JBAVVB010000015.1:0-6631 GCA_049697075.1 Nitrosotalea sp. | reverse complement strand
CCACTTCGGTTCCTTCAAAAACTGGAACCTGACTAATAGACATCTCTTTCATTTTTCTTATTGCATCATTCAATGTGTCGCTTGTCTTTAGTTTTACAATCTCTTTACTACAAATGTCTCCTGCTTTCATTGATGACTGGCTGTCAAGTGACCACAAGACCTCAAATATTTTTCTTGCAGTAGCATAGCTTGGCTGGCATCTTCCTGACTCTATTTGATTTATCATAGAAGTACTAACCCCTGTGAGAGAGGCAAGCTTTTGTTGTGTCAATCCGATTTTCTGTCTGGCCTGCTTTATGGATTCAAGTCTAGGCAGCATCTATCTGTCACGTACCACTTTTTTTGAAGATTTCTTCGAATTTTCAAGAGCAGCTTGTGCTGCTGCTAGAATTGCTATTGGAACCCTGTGAGCTGACGCACTCACGTATGTTAATCTGGCCGTGTTGCAAAACTTGATTGAGCGAGGATCTCCACCATGTTCGCCACAAACTCCTATCTCTAGATTAGGTTTTACGCCCCTGCCTCTTGATATTGCAATCTGCATGAGGTTTCCTACCCCATTGACATCTAATGACTGGAATGGATTTTCAGTCATTACGTCTTTTTCAAAATACTCTGGAAGGAATTTTCCCTCTGCATCTTCTCTGCTAAAACTAAATACTGCCTGAGTAAGGTCGTTTGTTCCAAAGCTAAAGAACTCGGCTGTTTGGGCAAGCTCATCTGATGTTAAACAAGCTCTGACAACTTCCATCATTGTGCCAAAATTCATTTTCAACTTGACTCCGAACTTTGATTCCACATCTGATTTTATAGAATCGTATATTTTTTTGATATATTTTAATTCGTTTATACTTCCAACTTGGGGGATCATTATTTGTGGATGTACGCCTATCTTTTCAATTTGAAGTTCTGCTGCAGCTTCACAGATGGCTCTAATTTGCATCTCATATATTTCAGGATAAGTGATGCCCACTCTTACCCCTCTGTGGCCCATCATAGGATTTACCTCTGCCAACTCCTTTGCTCTATCAAATATTTTCTGAGTTGAAATTATTTGCTCTGGGATACCTTGTTTTTCTAGAGAATGCATTTTGTTTATCAGTTCTTCCGTATTTGGCAGAAACTCGTGTAACGGTGGGTCTAGGAGTCTGATTGTTACATGATGTCCTTGCATGATTTTGAGAATTTCCTTAAAATCTTGTTTTTGTAATATGCGAAGCTTCTCCAAGACTGTTTTTCTTTCTTGTATGGTCTTTGTCATT
This sequence comes from Nitrosotalea sp., assembly GCA_049697075.1. Lineage (GTDB taxonomy): Archaea > Thermoproteota > Nitrososphaeria > Nitrososphaerales > Nitrosopumilaceae > Nitrosotalea. The sequence goes on along the minus strand of JBAVVB010000015.1, from coordinate 5,369 downwards.
ATCATCTCCACAAAGACTGCAAGTCTATCGCGTGCATTGAACATCCTTTCTGTTCTACATAATCCAATACCTTTTGCGCCATAGGTGCGGGCAAGTTTTGCAGCTTCAGGCGTGTCAGCGTTGGCTCGTATTCCAAGTGTTTTGAATTTCTCAGACCATTCTAGTATGGTTCTAAAGTCATCAGTCAGTTTTGGCTCAACTGTGGGTATCTCGCCTGTGTAAACATTACCAGTGCTTCCGTCTACAGTTATTGTCTCTCCCTCGCCGACAGCTTTGCCGTCTACATGGAACTGCTTTGCAGAATAATCTATTTTGATATCAGAACACCCCACAATGCATGGTTTTCCCATCCCCCTTGCTACCACAGCTGCATGAGATGTCTTTCCACCTCTGCTTGTAAGAATCCCTGCTGAAGAAAAAAACGCAGGTACATCTTCTGGCTTGGTCTCTTCTCTCACAAGAATGACTTTGGTTCCATTTTCTCCCATGCTCACTGCTCTTTTTACATCAAATATGACAATGCCAGATGCAGCACCTGGAGATGCCGGTATGCCTTTTGTTATGGAATTGAATCTCTTGACTGCCTCTGTATCTATAGTTCTGTGTAGAATTTGATCTAGATCTTCAGGATGTAGACGGAGAATGGCTCTTTCTTTTGATATCATTTTTTCTTTTACCATCGAAACAGAAGTTCTAATCATACCAGCTGTATTCATTTTGGCAGAACGAGTCTGCAATAGGTAGAACTTTCCTTTCTCTACCGTAAACTCTATGTCTTGAGGTTCCTTGAAGTGTCTTTCAAGCTTGTTGCATGTATTGAGCAATTGCTTGTACGTTGAGGGCATTTCTTTTGACATGTGGTCTATTGGCTGGGGTGTCCTGATGCCAGCAACAACATCTTCTCCTTGAGCATTAACAAGATATTCTCCAAAGATCTTTTTTGAACCATCGGAAGGATCACGAGTAAAGACCACTCCTGTCGCACTGTCACTTCCCATGTTGCCAAATACCATTGTGACAACATTTACTGCAGTTCCACTTGCAGCATCTTTTGAAATTTTATATTTTTCTCTATATACTACGGCTCTTTCTCCCATCCAACTTTTGAAGACTGCCTCGATTGCAAGCTCAAGTTGTTTGTATGGATCGTCTGGAAATTGTTTTCCTGTACGTTCTTGACAAATTGCCTTGTACTGTGACACTATTTTTCTTAGTGATTCTTCATCTAGTTCGTAATCATGTTGCACATTTTGTTCCTTTTTTGCGTCATGCAAGACACTGTCAAATTTCTTGTCATCTACACCAAAGACTACTTTTCCAAACAATTGGACAAATCTTCTATAGGAATCAAGTGCAAATCTTGGATTTTTACTTGAATTGCCAAGTCCTAAAACAGTCTTGTCGTTTAATCCTAAATTAAGAATCGTATCCATCATGCCTGGCATTGATACTGAGGCACCTGATCTGACCGATACTAGGAGTGGATTCTTCTCCGAGCCAAATTTCTTGCCTGTTTTCCTCTCGATTTTTTGAATATTTTTTTTTACTTCATGCATGAGACTCTTTGTCAGTTTCTTGTTGTTACTGTAGTATCTGGTACACACCTCTGTTGTAATGGTAAAACCTGGAGGCACTGCAAGCCCAAGCCTTGTCATCTCCATCAGGCCTGCACCCTTGCCGCCAAACAATTTTTTGTTCTTGCCGTCACCTTCATTAAAAAAATAGACAGACTTCACACAGGAACTCTATTTATCGTGGCATATCAAATTTTTCTGCTTTTTGTGAAGGCCAGGGCAAAGTCGTCTATTGTTTTCTCCCAGTTTTTGGCCTTGACTATACCACTTGCCACCAAGATACCATGTGCCCCAAGCTCAAGTGCTTTTGCAACATCATCTCCTGTGACAATGCCTGCGCCGCAAAGTAGCCGAGTGGAATTTTTTGCGTCCTTGACTGCCTTGACAGAATTTGTTATGATGTCGGGCCTTTCCTTTGATACTGCTTTGCCACTTCCTATCAGCTCAGGTGGCTCTATTGCGATATAATCGGGATTTAATTTTGCATACTTTTTTGCCTCACTCACATTTTTTACACATATCACAGATGTCATCTTCAGACTCTTCAGTCTTGAAACTATCTGTTCAATGTCTTTACCTGTGATCCTGTGCTCGCTGTGATTGATTAGAGATCCGCTGACTCTCGATTTTTTTAAAAGCTCTGGGACAATAAACCCTGTCGTACTTCCAACTTTTGAGGTATCTACATGTTGAGAAAATACTGTAACTGGAAGCTTGGCTACTTCGGAGATTAGGTGTTGTGGAGGGCACACAATGATTTTGATTTTATGTTTTTTGGCAATCTTTGATGCATCTTTTGCCAGTCGTAATGAGTTGCCTGCTGAAATCTCTTCATAATTTTTAAAGTTAATTATGAACAATATACTTTCAGCTAAATTCGTTGTTGCCTCTATATCAAGAGTTCCTTGTATGAATGCTAGGGTAACATTAAACATGATTTCATTTTTTGAAAATTCTTATAGGATGGAAGAAAGAAAAGAAACTTTGTGAGAAATGAGTCGTTTTTGTTCTTGGAGCAACTTCAAGGCCTGATCTCAAATGCTAAATCTTTAGGATATCACGATGACGATCTTGTAAAGTTAACCTTCAAAAAAATACTTGAAAGTGGTGATACTTACAGTATTACAGAACTAGAAAATTGGTTTGTTAGTAAAGTAAACGGTGTTGACCGATCAGTAATTGACAGAGTGCTCAATATAGCACATTATCAGAAATCAAAATTTGAGGCAAACAACAAGTTTAGGATAGTATCAGATGGCAACGACTGCGGTTGCGGAAGTCACTGATTACTTCTTTATGCCAAGTGTTCTGTTCTTTAATCTTAGGTAAGGGTTGTGGCACTTGCGACATCTTGTAGCTGACATTGAATTTTTGGCACCACATGAGAAGCAGACCTTAAAGTAAAGTCTTGCCTTTTGGGCAATCTGTTTTTTTAATGGATCTGTAATTGGCATTTTCTATTTTTCATCCTATTTTTCTGCTATTTGTTTCTACCCTTTTCTAACTTTCCTGCAAGTAGCATTGGTACTTCGGCAGGTCTCTTGGCAACAGGCACGTTTGCCTTGGCATACATGGATACTTTGGATTCTGCTGAACCATATGTTCCATAAATTATGGCCCCTGCATGACCCATCCTCTTCTCTTTTGGAGCTGCGCGTCCTGCAATGTATGCTACAACCGGCTTGTCAAATTTGGTATCGATAATGTGCTGGGCTAACATCTCTTCGGCATCGCCGCCTATCTCTCCCACCACAACTACTCCGTCTATGTTGGCTCCGTTTCGAATTGTGTCAAATGCCTGTATCAGGGGTGAACCGTTAATGGGGTCTCCGCCTATCCCAAAACAGATGCTTTGACCAAAGTTTGCAAGTGATAGATTGTTAGATACTTCATACATGAGAGTGCCACTTCGTGAAAGCACGGCTATTCTTCCAGGCTTGAATGGGGATGCTGGCATGATTCCAATCTTGATAACTCCTGGTATTATCACACCTGGGGTATTTGGCCCAACCACGATTGCATCGTGTTTTTTTGACAGTTCAACTACTGTTAACGCATCTTTTATTGGTACATGTTCTGGAATTGCAATTAACAATTTAATTCCAGACTCTAGGGCTTCAACTGCGGCGCTAAGGAAAAACTTTGCTGGAACAAAGATTATTGAAATTTTTGCACCAGTTGTACCAACTGCTTCTTTCATGTTTTCATAAATTGGAACACCTTCATGCTTTTGTCCGCCTTTTCCAGGAGTAACTCCGGCAACTATGTTTGTACCATATGCAAGCATTTGCTGTGTGTGCAACGATCCAAACTTTCCAGTAATTCCCTGAACAATCACGGGCTTTTTCTTGTAGTCCTTTTCTCCTTCTTTGCCAATTAATAACTCAAAAAGATCAGCCATTTTTATTTACCTCGATTACTGCGGCATTTATTGCTTCTTCAATTGTATCAAACATTTTTGTTCTAGAGCCCTTTAGCATTTCCTTTGACTTGTCTGCCTCTGCACCTGACATTCTTGCAAAGACTGGTACATCGACCAGTTTGGTATCATATGCTTTGATAAAGGCAGTTGCAACGATTGTTGTTTTGACAATGCCGCCATAAAGATTTACAAGTATACCTCTGACTTTTTTCATTTTGCTAATCAAAGTAAGTGCTTCGTATACTGTATCAGTTGTTGCTCCGCCACCGACATCAAGAAAACATGCTGGTTTTCCTCCATTGTCTGATAGCATGTCCAATGTAGACATGACAAGACCTGCTCCATTGCCCACTACTGCAATGTTGCCATCAAGCTCAACTAGTGAAAAGCCGCTTTTTTCAGCACGTTCCTCAAGCTCTGAGACTTCTTGGAATTTGCGCAACTCATCATGTCTGAACATGGAGTTATCATCAATTATCATTTTACCGTCTAGTGCAACAAGTGAATCATCCTTTAACACTGCAAGAGGGTTGATTTCAGCCAACTCTGCTTCCTTTTCTACTGTAACTTTGGATAATTTTTGAAGTATGTCAACAAACTGTACAAGTGCCTTGTCCTTTAGTCCCATTTCTTTACCAATCTCTTCTGCAACTTTTGTGTCAACATTTCCTAGCCCTACTTCGTGTATTATCTGGTTCTTGACAGCCTCTATCTCCACACCGCCTTCTGATGAGGATATCACTGTGTAGCATCTCTTACCTCTGTTCAAAAACAATGAAAGGTAAAGTTCTTTTTTAATATCGGCCATTTTTTCAAGTAAGATTGCCTTTGTTTTTTCAACCTTGACTACTTTTTGCATAATTTCTGGATATTTTAATTCAAACTCATCTGCATTGTGGCACTTTTGAATAGCTCCTGCCTTTCCTCTACCGCCTACTGCCATCTGGGCCTTGATCACAAATGGAAAACCAAGTTCTGCAGCATCTTTTCTACCTTGTTCTATGGTAGTAGATGTTAGTCCTTGAGGAATTGGGATCCCATAATCTGCAAATAATGACTTGGCTTGATATTCAAGTAAACGCATGGAAAGATTTCATTTTTATGGTCTTTATAATCTGTATGTAAAGTCATATCGATGTTGTAGCCTCTACAAATCCAATAATGCCAGATTCTGCCTCTTGTCTTGGTTCTGTTTTTGATGATCAGTCTATTTCTTGATACTGTTTTGTATTGTAAAATATTTACTTGACTGTCTTTTGACTTGTCGTTGCATCTATCTTGGATTTGATGCATCGATACCTGCCGCCGTATATCATAAGACTAGAATTTTATGATAAGGAGAGTTAAAAATATCATAATTTGATTTAGTGATG
>JBAVVB010000014.1:0-6319 GCA_049697075.1 Nitrosotalea sp. | reverse complement strand
CTGCAGCACTTGGGTTTGAGATGTGGGAACTGTACGCAAAACAAAAGAGCCTGCCATTCAAAAAAGACGGGGTACTTGAAGTGTCCCTTGACGAGCAGGGAACCAAGAGGCTGGAAAAATATCTATCATGGGGGGAGCAGAATGGGCTGAAAAAAGATGAAATAAAACTTTTGGACAGCTCCGAAGTGTCAAGGCAAGAGCCTGAGGTGCACTGCCAAAATGCAATATTTTGTACAAAGGACGCATCGGTAGACTATGGCAAGTTTACCCAATCCTTGATGGAAGACGCACAGCAAAGCGGTGCAAGTTTTTTGCTTGACACAAGAGCTGAGAAGATAGAAAACAAAAAAGAATCCCTTGAGATAAAAACAAGTTCCGGTGTTATCCAGACAGACTATATCATAAACGCAGCAGGGGGAATGTCAATTGATATTGCACACGCAATGGATGTAGCCCAAGATCTCACAGATGTTCATTTTCGTGGAGAGTACTGGCAGGCTGACCAGATATACAACAACCTGACTCATGTCTCCGTTTATTCTGTCCCAAAGCATCCAGAGTATCCCTTCTTGGACCCGCACTGGATTGTGCGACATGACGGGCGCTGCGAGGTGGGGCCAAATGCAGTGCCAGTTTTCAGTCCATACGGATACAACTTTACAGAAAACATCAAAGAATTTCCGTCAAAGATTATCGAGATGCTGTCGTCTGGCGCATCAAAGATGTTATTTGATTCCAAGTTTCTCTCGCTTGCGACAAGTGAGTTTCTCTCTTCTGTATCAAAGACAGTCATGATAAACAGAGTAAGAGAGTTTCTCCCCAAGGTGGATCCGTCCAAGTTTCATGTGAGAGGTACTGCAGGGGTGAGGGCATCAGTGATTGACAGTGCAGGCAAGTTTGTCCCAGATGCGGTGATAAAAGAGGGAACAAAGTCCACTCATATTCTAAACTACAACTCGCCTGGCGCTACAGGTGCGCTGCCGTTTGCAGTACATGTCATTGAACAGATGCGACAAAAAGGAATCATAAATATACAAAATACAAGGTGCGGGCCATGGGATTACAACAAGATACTAGAATTTTTGAACACAAATTAAAAAAGTCATTTCTAGATTCGTTACATCCTTTGGCGTTTTGGGAGTATGCAGTTAATTTAGGGCCGTCATTTGACTAGTCCTATTGGATTATGCCATAACTGGTGGTGCAGGGTTTATCGGCAGTAACCTTGCCAAGCTATTATTGCAGCAAGGACACAAGGTAGATGTAATTGACAATCTTTCTGCAGGAAATTTATCAAATCTGTCTGGTATCCTAGACAAGATAAAATTTCACAATATTGACATACGCAACAGTGCAAATCTCAATATACTTGCAGGAAAGGACGGAATATTTCACCATGCAGCCCTGACATCTGTCACAGATTCATATCAAAAGGAACAAGAGTACAAAGATGTCAATGTGGATGGAACAAAAAACGTCTTTGATGCAGCACGGGAGACTGGCACAAAGGTGGTGTTTGCAAGCAGCGCAGGTGTCTACGGAAATACAGATAAAATACCTACACCCGAATCTGCAGAGCTAAAGCCAGCAAACCCATACGGTACCACAAAATTCCAGGCAGAAACTGTGGCGCAAAAATATGGAAAAGAATTCGATATCGTAGGTCTGCGATACTATAACGTATATGGAAACAATCCCGCAATATCATCGTCTGGCGTAATATCTAGATTTTACCAAAACATAATTGCAAACAAACCGCCAGTAATAGACGGGGATGGCCAACAGCTGCGAGACTTTGTCTTTATTGATGATGTAGCACGTGCAACAATATCTGCGATGGAAAAAGATACAGGATCTGTCTTTATCAATATTGGTTCAGGTACCACAATCTCAATTCTTGACCTAGCTAATCTTTTCATAAAACACTCAAAAAAGAATCTTGGGCCAATATTTCAAAAGGAACAAGAGGGAAACGTGAGGGCAAGCAAGGCTGATATCTCTTTAGCTAAAAGATTACTTGACTGGAAACCGGAAACTAAATTAGAAGAGTGGGTACAGAATATTTTTAAGATATGAATCTTGTCTGCATTCCGGCGTACAACGAGGAAAAGGTAATTGGAGATGTGGTAAAGCTCTCGCTCAAACATGCAGACAAGGTAATTGTATGCGATGATGGCTCTACTGACGGTACGGCAAAAATTGCAATGCAAAGTGGCGCGACAGTAATATCGCACAAAAAAAATGAAGGCTATGGCGCATCAATCATTACATTGTTTGACAGGGCAAGACAGGAAAATGCCGACATTATGGTAACAATTGACGGGGACGGGCAACACAATCCAAATCAAATCTCTCTTTTGGTAAATACATTACAAGAAAACAATGTCGATGTTGTTATCGGTTCTAGATTCTTGGACAAAAGTTCCAGTACGCCAGGATACAGAAAGCAGGGAATCAAAATCATAACATCTGCTGCAAACTTTGGAGCTGACTTTAAGGTAAGTGACGCCCAGTCAGGATTTCGCGCATACTCAAAGCAGGCAATAGAGTCAATCCATCCAACAGAAACAGGCATGTCAGTATCAACTGAAATTTTGCTAAAGATATCAAACAAGGGATTAAGCTTGGCCGAAGTTCCAATCACTGTATCCTATAACGGAGACACATCAACGCAAAGCCCAGTCCCGCATGGCGTTGCAGTACTGATGAATACCCTGAAATTTATTTCAGTAAAACACCCAATTCCATTTTACGGGTTTCCAGGTATTGCGCTAGTAATTGCAGGCTCCATCGTGGGCTATCAGTTCCTTGACGCATATCTTAACAAGCAGGTCATCTTTTTGGGCTCGCTTATGGCCGCAATAATTTTATTTCTGGTTGGGACCATTTTATGTGTCACGGCAGTGATACTGTTTTCAATGGCAACGCTAATGCGCGAAAGACAGTAACATCACCAAAAAACGAGGCTAGTATAGTTCTACTAATCTAATAGGCCCTCGCTAACAAACAACCTTTCAATATTATGATATTACCTGATATTTTTATTGAATATCGCACAATTTTGATAGTTACTTGCAGTAAAATCGATCAAACAATCACACCATTGTACTGATCTGGACAATCTAATGGAAGAATTCAGATCCATGGTAAATGAGGCAATCAGAATGGGAATAGAGAAGAAGATCACATCAAAATTAAGATTACGAAATGAGCTTTATCCAATGTTCAAGAATGGGTTCCACACAAGTTACATCAACATGGCTGTATTCAAGGCTCATGCGTTACTCAATACATACAGAAAAACCCTCAAGAAGAATCCATGGACAAAACGACCAAGTGTTTGGAAAGATTTCCTCATAGTGGATTCCTATGTGTACAAAATATTTTACGACCATATCAAGATTCCAACAAGGCCTCGAGAATTTGTAGTGATACCACTCAACAGTCATACATCAAAGATACTATCACAACCTGATCTGAAATTTGGTAACGCTACACTCACCCTTGATACACTTTCTATATCGTTTTCAAAGGAAATTGAAGTAAGGAAACCATCTGGGTATATTGGAATTGATATGAACTTGGAGAATGCAACCTGTGTTGATGATACAGGAAAAGTGACTGTTATTGACACGTCTAGAATTGTATTGATGAAGATGAAGTATAGGGAAGTATTATCACACTTTACAAGAGATGATGCAAGAATACAACTAAAACTGAAACAGAAGTATGGCAGAAAGCAGAAGAACAGAGAAGATACATTTCTACACCAAGAGTCAAAAAAACTTGCAACAACAGGCAAACAAATCTTCATGGAGGACCTCAAAGGTATCAACAAGTTGTACAGGAAGGGAAATGGTCAGGGAAAGAGATTCAGATTTAGATTAAACACTTGGACTAGATTCAAGATGCAAAAAATGAATGATTACAAATCTCAGTGGCATAACGGTTTTCCAGTAAATTATGTAAGCCCCAAAGGAACAAGCTCAAAATGTTCGATATGTGAGGCAAAGGTGGTCCTCGAAGAGAACAGAATGGTTACTTGTTCTAACTGTGGTTTACACGTTGACCGCGATGTCAATGCAGCCAGGAATATCTTGGCTCGAGGGATGCAGTTCGTCCCTGACGCAGTGCAAGGTGAAGCAATGAAACAGTTCAAAGATGTGGAGCAGATTGCACCGAGCTTGCTTGTCGCCAAACCACGCCAAGTTAGTAGAACTGCAACGCTTATGTGGGAGCGGCAGTAAGGAATCTTACATCGATCTGATAAAAATGACCAAAATTGTAAAATCTACAACACAGCTTTATGGATTATTCATAATTGTTGCCCCTAGATTCAAAATAAATTGATCTTCGCACAAAAAGTGAACAAATCATCCATTATGCTTATATATCTAAAATCGTGCAAAAATTACAATAACTATGTACAACAATCTAATAAGAAAAATAACTAGTCTATCACTATTAACGATCCTACTTATGAGCACAGCTGCATTTGCATTGCCAAACGCAATGCCAGCAGCTCACGCTCAGGTAGCATCACATCCTAACTTGTTTGTCTCTGCTGAAAACTCTCAGTGGAACAATTACTTTGCAGGCCCACAAGTGGTTCAAGTAATCATATCTGATCCAAATATATCACAATTGAATCAAGCATATGGTGAACCCGTGGTAACTGTCAACGGTAAGAGACTGAGAATGGCACAGGGTACAGACGGTAACTGGTATGGATACTTTGCTGATAGAAATCAAGCTGAAATTGCAGGTAGGACCGCGCCAGTAGCTGGCCAAGGTCTAAACTTTGGTTACTTCTGTGGTCCAACATCTAATGTTGCCGCCGCAAAGTCAGGTCTGGCATATACAGACACCAAAGGATTTACCATTGCAAGAAACGGCTTTAGTAACGCCACCGAAGCAAACGTTGCATCTACTACTAACCCGATATCACCATTTGGTATCTCATCAGTAGGAGGACTCAACAACGTTTGCAACCTGTTTGGTACCGGTTTGATTAATGGAACCGGAACTACAGAAGACGTGATCAGACAAAACAAGACTCTGAGCACAGTCGGTTCAGGTGGCGGCTCAAATGCCGGTAACGGCTTTGCAGCAAATGGTGTTTACGAACAAATATGGCCAGTAATCCAGCTATATGATCTCTCAGCTATTCCAACTCCAGTAACAGTTGACTATTCAGTTGCAGGTGGCGACCAAGTCGTCAACCTGACTTTTGATAGAATTCCTAGTAACTTGATCAGCGTCACTCCAGATAGGACATCCTATCCAGAGAACGCACAAGTGTTCTTGACAATGAACGACCCACAGCTTAGCGTAGACCCAACACAGGCTAACTCATGGACATGGGGTGCAAATACTACAAACAGTACATTGTACTACATGTTATTTGACCAAAACGACAATCAACGTGCTGATGGCACATTTGCTGTAGGCGCCGGTGGCGCCGCAGGAGCATCAACGATGCCAGGCGGTCCAGTCGCAGGTGAACCAGCAGCCCAGAACTTGATTGGAAACCTCACAGCCATGATGTTCAACCACAACGGCCAGTTTACATTCAATCCAACAGCACAGTCTGTTAGAATTGTAGACTTCGAGTCTAACGGCAAGCAAATACTAAACGGCACAACTAGCCCAGAATCATCAAACTCTCTTAGAGGCAATCCAGCTCACCAGAGAACCCTTTCAGTAGGACTCAATGATGAGCCAATTACCTTCATCGAGCAAGGTGGTACAGCTACAGGTGTCTTTGGTAACTGGGACGGTGCACATGTGTCAAACATTGTAACTATAACTCCAGCAACAGAAGCGTTGCTTGGAGCATCAATTAGAGGCCAGTCTGCCACCTTCAACTATAATGAACTTGGAGGAAGCATCGTGGGCGGCTTTTCATTTGGTACAATTACAATGACCGCAGCAAACGGTACTTGGTCATCAGGTACAAGAATTCCAGTCACACTAACGGATATGAATGCAAACACGAACTCTAAGATTACACAATACCTCAATGATTACGATGGTAACGTACAGAGAATCTCTGCAATGAAGATTGGAACTCCATTCTCATTGAACAGCGGTTGTCCTAACTGTCTAACAGGTGCCATTGATCCTGGTACACTCGTTGGAAAAATTAATTTCAACGGTACCAAGGGCAGCAATGGTGTACAAACCCTCAACTTATCAGGTATTGTTAATTCAACCGATCCAGACAACGGTGTAGATGAACAATTTAGTAACCGAGTGGTTCCTTCATTTGTAAACGGTAGTGGCAGTACAATTGAAATTGAAAACACTGGTGGTGTCT
>JBAVVB010000013.1:0-5999 GCA_049697075.1 Nitrosotalea sp. | reverse complement strand
GGAGCAGCCGTGGGCTCAAGCGAGAAGGCAAAAAGAGATGCGCTTGACATACTTTACAGGGCAAAAGAAAAGGGAATAACTGACGGCAAAAGTCCAGTCTCACTTGCAGCAACGGCCATGTTCATATCTGGAATACTAAACGAGGAAAAGTTCACCCAGAACAATATTGCAAAGGCATCAGGCGTTAGCAGCGTGACAATAAGAAATGTTGCAAGAATCCTAAGAAAAAGCCTTGGCATTGAAATCTAGGAAGATTCGAATTTTCGAGTTTTCAATTCAATGGCTTTAGCAGAAAAACTACGGGATTGTCTCGTATGACTCTAGCGGTTTTTTGGTAGTCTCGTTGTGCCTTAGCCACTCTAGTGTCTTTGCAAAAGAGTCTGCAAGCTCTGTTGTTATCAGTACAGGTATGCCAAGCTCTACTGCCTTTCTTCTTATCTGGTATTCGTCATACAACATGCCAACATATTTTTCAAGTGTTGACGTGCTTGGCACGTTTATGATAAAATCAATCTTGTGCTGGTACAGCATGTCTGCAATGTTGGGCTTGCGTTCAGGCTCGCTAATCTTGTATACTATTTGCACATCACCTATCCTCTTGTCTGACAAAAATTCTGCAGTGTGCTCTGTTGCCAAAATCTTGTAGCCGAGGCTTTTGAGCAAGAGCGCAGTCTGCAAGAGTTTCTCCTTGTTCTCAGAGCCACCAGCTGTTATCAACACGGCCCCTTCCTTTGGCAGCGAGTATCCTACAGAGACTAGCCCCTTTGCCAGCGCGTCATAGAAACTTTCACCAAAGCATGCGGCCTCCCCTGTTGACTGCATCTCCACTCCAAGTATCACATCAGCACCTTCAAGCTGCATAAATGAAAACTGGGGCACCTTGATTCCATAGTTGTGTATCTTTCGCCACCTGTCATGTGGAATTGCCGGAAGAGATTTTCCAAGAACTGCCCGTGCTGCAAGACTGATAAGATTCATCTTGACAAATTTTGATACAAACGGCATGGAGCGCGATGCCCTGATGTTAAGCTCAATTACAAAGACTTGGTCAGAGTTGATAAGAAATTGCAGATTAAACGGACCCTTGATTGTAAACGCGCTTGCAATTTTTTTTGTGTAGTCAAGTATTGTCTCAATTGTTTTGTTTGAAAGGCTCCATGGCGGGATGCACATCATGGAATCCCCAGAGTGCACACCTGCCCCTTCAATGTGTTCTATTACTGCACCAATTACAACATTTTTTCCATCTGACACCCCGTCTACTTCGGCCTCAAGTGAGTTTAGCATAAACTTTGTAATAACAACAGGATAGTCTGGCGAAACGTTGGCTGCCTCTTCGAGATATTTTTTGAGTTGTTCTTCTGACCAGACAACTTTCATTGCGGCACCACTTAGCACATAAGATGGCCTTACAAGTACAGGATAGCCAACCTTTAGTGCAAACTTTTTGGCATCAGACAAACTAGAAAACGCCTGCCAAGGAGGCTGCCTTATGTGAAGATCGTCGAGCACCTTGCTAAAGTGAGACCTGTTCTCTGCCCTGTCTATATCCTCGTATGATGTTCCAATTATCTTGATTCCATTTTTTGCAAGCTTTGGTGTCAAGTTGTTTGCAGTCTGGCCCCCCACTGCAGTCACAATTCCTGTCAACTTTTCAAATTCTGCAATATCTAAAACTCGCTCAAGTGTCAACTCTTCAAAGTACAGCCTGTCACAGATGTCATAGTCTGTTGATACCGTTTCGGGGTTGCAGTTTATCACAGATACCTCCTTGACGCCATTTTCCTTGAGCCCCCATACCATGTTTACTGTTCCCCAGTCAAACTCTACGCTGCTCCCAATGCGATATGGTCCGGCACCCAATACTGCTATCTTTTCGCCCCCAGAGGTTACCTCAAAGTCATTTGTTTTTCCGCCATATGTAAGGTATAGATAGTTTGTCTGGGCAGGCCATTCTGCTGCAAGTGTGTCTATTCGTTTTACTACAGGTACGATTCCAGACTCTTTTCTCATCTTTCGAATTTCCATGTCGTCTTTTCCTGTCAGCCTTCCAATCTGCTTGTCTGAGAACCCAAGTTTTTTTGCAGTACTCAACATATTTGTATCAAGCTTTGATTCCTTGAGACTTTTTTCAGCTTCGACAATATTTTGAATTTTTTCTATAAACCAAGGGTCTATTGCAGAGAGCTTGTAGATTCTCTCAACTGAGATTCCCTGTCGCAGTGCAGCAGCTACATGGTACAGTATGCGGTCATCTGACTTTTGCAGCTTGTCTTCTAGATCCTCGATATCGTAAACCTTGTCAGGGGTGCGGTTTGCAACAAGACCATCGTTTCCAATTTCTAACATCCTAATTGCTTTTTGAAATGATTCCTCAAAACAAGTTCCCACTGCCATCACCTCACCTACTGATTTCATTGTAGGTCCAAGGCTGCGATTTGCAAGCTCAAACTTGCTGAAATCCCATCGCGGATGCTTGCATACAATATAGTCAAGTGAGGGCTCAAAGCACGCAGTGGTGGTTTTTGTTATACGATTTACAAGCTCAGGCAGTGTGTGACCCATCCCAATCTTTGCTGCCATGTATGCTATTGGGTATCCAGTGGCCTTGCTTGCAAGTGCAGATGAGCGCGAAAGCCTTGGGTTCATCTCTATTGCAACATACTTGTCAGAATCTGCATCTAGTGCAAACTGGATATTGCACTCACCAACTATACCAACATGTCGTGCAGCCTTTAGCGCAGCAGACCTTAACATCTGGTATTCAGAATTATCAAGTGTCTGCGATGGTGCCACAACAATATTGTCACCTGTATGCACCCTCATTGAAAGAACATTTTCCATGTTACAAATTATTATATTGTTGCCATCATAGTCTGCCATGACCTCATACTCTATTTGCTTCCAGTGCCCCACGTATTCCTCGATTAGTACCTGTCCGACAAGACTTGCGTTAAGGCCCCTTGTCACTATTTCATGTAGTTCAATTTCATTGTGCGCAACTCCTCCACCTTTTCCGCCCAATGTGTATGCAACACGTATGATTACAGGATAGCCAAGCTCATTTGCAATCTCTTTTGCCTGCTCAAAGTTGTAAACTGTTTTACTTTTCAGTACTGGAACACCGCACTCTATCATGGCATCCTTGAAGAGTTGCCTGTCTTCGGTTGCCCTAATTCCTGCCACCTGGGTACCTAGCACACGCACACCATATTTTTTGAGCACTCCCATCTCTTCGAGTTTTACTCCACAGTTGAGTGCAGTCTGTCCACCAAACCCAAGCATCAGGCCGTCTGGCCTTTCAGACTCTATGATGGACTCTACGTACTGCGGGTTTACCGGAATGGAATAGACCTTGTCTGCAAACCTTGTGTCAGTTTGAATTGTTGCAATGTTTGGATTTACAAGAATGCTCTGTATCCCTTCTTCCTTTATGGCCTTGAGACATTGGCTACCGGAGTAGTCGAACTGGCGGTCATTTTGTGACTTTCGCCTGCTTCTCCGATTTTAATTGCCCCACTGCCAAGAACCAATATTTTCTTTAGCGACTCATCTTTTGGCATTGTCCTCCCCTATGAGTCGCTTGAGCTCTTCAAAAATAAACATACAATCAAAAGGACCAGGTGACGCTTCTGGATGAAACTGTACTGCAAGTATCTTTTTTTCTTTGTGTCGTATTCCCTCTACCGTTTTGTCATCAGTGTTTGTAAACCACAATTTGAAATCAGTGTTCTTTAGCGAATCAGGATCAAGGCAGTATCCATGGTTCTGGCTTGTCACAAAAACTTGCCTTGTATCCAAGTCAATGCATGACTTGTTCTGTCCCCGATGGCCATACTTTAGCTTGTATGTGCTTGCACCGCCAGCAAGACCTAGAATTTGTGCGCCAAGGCATATGCCAAGTGTTGGAATGTTTTTTTCAATCAAGGATTTTGCAGTGTCCATGGTCTCACCACATTTTATTGGATCTCCTGGACCGCTTGCTATCACAACCCCCTTTGGCTTGTATGATAGAATCTTTTCTGCAGAATAGTTCCATGGAACGCAGATTACTTTGTATCCAAGTTTTCGCACATTGCGCAGTATTGCATTTTTTACACCCGTATCTACTACTACAATCAACTCTTGTCCTGTACCATATGTCTTGGGCTCTTTGGTGGATACTACAGACATAAACTCGTCATCGTTGTATTTTTTGGCAGATGCAAGTTGCGCTTTGAGTGCTTGCTCATCAATCTCTTTTTCAGATACGGCAAGTATTGCCATCATGACGCCCTGTGTCCTAAGTTTTGTCGTAAGTGCCCGTGTATCAATTCCCGCAATTCCAGGTATCTTTTCGTTGTATAGCCATTCATCTAGTGTCATGGCAAGATTCCAGTGGCTTGCAGTAAGTGACAATTCATGCACCACAAGTGCCCGCACCTGTATCCTGTCAGATTCGGTATACTTTTTGATGCCATCCTCATCTTTTTCTAAAACATTTGGAATGCCGTAATTTCCTACCAATGGATAGGTAAGTGTCAAAATCTGCCCGTTGTATGACGGGTCAGTTAGCGCTTCAGTATAGCCTGACATGCCAGTATTGAATACTGCCTCGCCTGAAACGGTTGTAGAATAACCAAAACCCATTCCGTCAAAAACAGTGCCATCTTCCAAAACAAGCTTACCAAACTTGTTTACATGTTTGGCTTTTTTTGTTGGAATTTCTGAGACCCTCAGCAACTGCAGAATAATACGAATTTAAGTTTTATGTCGATCTAAAATTTTATTTTCGCTTTCTGGTTTCAAAGATAGAAGTTTACTGGTAGATTTTCTAATCTACAGTGCCTTGAATTGATCGCTCCACTTGTAGTAGGCGCGAATCATTTCCATGCTTACACTTGGCTTTCTTCTTGAGATGATTTCCTTAAAGTCAGGCATTGTAATCTGGCGGGGTTGCGGTGGCGCTTCTCCCACTACAGGGTCGTTGAATTCTGGTGAATGGAACAAGTCATTTACAACCATTAGCTGTGCAGACTGGCAAATGTCTTTGATGTCACTTGCGCTGTACCCGTCTGCTAGTTTTGCAAGCTCTGACGGTTTTGCTTTCTCTTCTTTTTGGAGTGGTGCAGTATAAAGCTCAAAAAGATTAACTCGTGCTTCTAGCGTTGGAAGCGATACATAGACTCTCTTTGTAAATCTCCTAAGAAACGGCCAGTCAAGGCTCCATGGTTTGTTTGTGGCCCCTATGACATAGAGCTTGAGATCTTTTCCTTTTCCATTGATGCCGTCCATCTCAGTCAAAAACTGATTTTTGACTCTAATCTCTCCTCCTATCTCGCTATTGCGGTTCCCAAGAAGTGAATCTACTTCATCGATAAACAATATTACTGGCAATCCTTCTTTTTCAGCCATTCCTCTTGCCATGGTAAATAACTTTGAGACATTCTTCTCTGCTTCACCCAACCATTTGCTCATCATGGATGCGGCATCTACGTTTATGAAATATCCATCAATCTCGCTTGCAGTAGCTGCTGCAAGTACTGTCTTGCCACATCCAGGAGGACCATAAAGCAGTATTCCTCTTGGCCATCCAAGTGGAAATAGGTCAGGACGTTTAGCAGGATAAACAATAGATTCTCGTAGTGCATTTTTTGCATCATCAAGACCAATTACTTCGGCCCAGCTGACGTTTGGCTTTTCCTTCATTATCAATGAATCAAGTTCATTTTTTGCGAGTGACTGTTTCTGCTCTTCAGGGGTTGCTTTAGGATCAACAGCTGGCTCAATTTCGACATTAGTCATTTGTAGTGCCTTGATGCGATTCTGATATGCCGCAACACGTTCCTGGTATACCCTGTTTAGTTTGTTCTCAGGATATAGGTGAATTAGCTTTGTAAGCGAATCAATAGCCCTCTGGTAACTGGAAATTGCCATACCACGTGCACCCTGTGAATCAAGCTTTATGGCTTCCGCAGCAAATTTGCTTGCACTATTTTCTAACTCTTGCGGTGCTAGGC
>JBAVVB010000012.1:0-1765 GCA_049697075.1 Nitrosotalea sp. | reverse complement strand
TTTTTTGCCTTGACATAAAATGGCTTGGGGGCAAGTGGCCAGTCTTTGATAAAGTAAAATCCAGTGATGTTTATCTTTTTTAGTTGAGAGGGATATAGATCATCTCCCCATTCTATTTTTACTCCAGCATTTTTCATTTTATCGACTAGTTCAGAGTATGAATATTGAGGTATGGTACTAGGAGCCTCTGGTATCTGATATTCAAGTCCTTTGAGTGTTTTTGCATAATCTTTTACCGTATTAATTGATTTTATAATGATGTTTTCAGTATGCTTCATTATATCCTCGTAATTCACGAATGCCTCTTCAAGGTCTATTGAGATTGCCTCTGATAGGTGTCTGTTAGTTCTAGATGGCTCTGCTCTAAAGATTGGTGCAATCTCAAATACTTTTTCAAAGCTCAATGTTAGTTGTTCTTTGTAAAGCTGCGGGCTCTGGGCAAGAAATGCTTCCTTGTTATAATAAAATATAGGAAAAAGTGCAGCCCCACCCTCAGTAGCTGTGGCAATCATTTTGGGTGTGTTTATTTCAAGGAATTTTTTTTCGTAAAGATATTCCCTGATAGATTTGAGGACAAGACTTCTCATCTTAAACACGTGTTGTAAAACACTTCGTCGCAAGTCTATTGCACGAATCTCAAGTCTTGTATCAATATTTGCGACAGTTTTTGTCTGCCAAGTAAATGGGGCAATCTTTTCAACACTAGAAAAAATTTTCATTTCAGAAGGAATTATTTCAGCTCCATGCGGCGCTTTGTTTGACGGTTTTATTATTCCCTTGACTGCGATTGTAGATTGCTCTTTTATTTTCACAAGTGCGTCTCTTATCTCGTCTGGACATACACCGGCCTTTGCCGTAATTTGCATTTCGCCTTCTTTATCATTTAGCATGACAAATATCAGGTTTCCATGGTCTCGCACACTTGAGACCCATCCCATGACTGTTACATCTTTTCCATCAAGAGATGGATCAATATCATTAGAATAAGCAGTTCTTCGCCAATCTCCCAGTTCTGTATCAATCATCCTTTTCATCAGATGTGCTCTCGTTAGTGTTAATTTATGTATCGTACATAAGAAATTTCCAAGTTTTATTAAATTTTATAAAATGCACAAAAAAATGAACAAAATCAAACTGATTCGAATATCATGGTTTTAATCAAAATTGAAATGTGAGAGTATTTTCTTTTACGAGGAACGCATATCATCATATCATAATATAACAATATATACAAATTTTCATAAAATTTCAAATAAATGATACAATTATTTCCATAAAAACAGTAAATTCACCAAAAAGTTATAATACATAGTATCATTTCCCATATATGGTGAATAAGTGTTTGTTTGTTGAATTTTTCAGACATATGATAGATAAAAAAAGGCAGGTACAGAATAGAAATAATGCCAGTACATTTACACATCTCACTCTAGGGCAAAGAACAAAATCACAATATTTTCTCCTGAAATCAAGAATTCAGAGAGGTTTGGTGTTTACAAGTACAACACTAGTAAGTCTCTTGATTGCTTCTAATTTTCAACCTCAGCCGATTCATCTTGTGATTGCACCTTTGGTGACAATGTGTGTATCTTTATCAATATACTTGCTAAATGATATATTCGATATCAAAGTAGACAAGATAAATCATCCTACCAGACCCCTGGTTTCTGGTCAGGTTATGAAATCGGATGCAATTATGCTAGTCATATTGTTATCAATAACAGCACTTGCATTATCATGTATTATGAATACAATGACTCTACTC
>JBAVVB010000011.1:0-5178 GCA_049697075.1 Nitrosotalea sp. | reverse complement strand
CCTTCAGATAACTCATCAAAACAAGACAGGCGGGAAACCTCTCACTTATGAAAAAACACTTGAGATGTACAGGCCAGACTTTTCTGGATTCTTATGGACTACAATACTTTGTCTAGATAATAAAAATCCAGCAATGCCAAAAGATTATCACCCACAAGCTTGTAGCATAATACCAGGAGTTTTTGAAATAATTCAACCTGACCCAAATCGGGACGGCAAGATAATCGAGTATACACCAAAGTTTGATGAACAGGACCTAAAGGTCAAGATCATAGACCGTAAGATCATCAAGAGTGAGATTGACTTTGATAGTCACAAAACAATAGTAAGCTTTGGGCGCGGAGTCAAAGATTCGCCTGAGCAGAACATCAAGCTAATCGAACAACTTGCTGCAGAATTGGATGCACAAATTGGGATCACCCTACCACTGTCCAAAAGACCGTTTTCTGTAAGTCAAACAGTAGATTCAACTTATCTAATACCAGATAGAGTAATAGGCACTAGCGGAAGAAAGGTTAATCCAAAATTGTACATAGCCGTCGGAATTAGTGGTGCCATGCAACACATAGCAGGTATGAAAGAGTCCGAGATCATCATTGCCGTCAATCCAGACGAGAATGCATTAATCAAAGATGAATGCGATGTCTTCATAAAAGGAAGAATGGAAGACGTCATTCCAGTCCTAATAGAAGAGATAAGGAAACAAAAACAGGTCGTTCAGGCGTAAGGTGGGACATGTTGGAAAAATATGATGTAGCTATTATTGGTGGAGGTTCAGCAGGACTTGCAGCATTAAAGCAGTTGTCCACGTTAGGAAAGCAGGCAATTCTCTTAGAATCAGGAAATAAGATTGGCGCTAAAAATATTTCAGGAGGTATTCTCTATTCTAAAAAACCAAAAAAAGGAAAAGTGTACAATGTAGAGGACGTATACGAAAACTTTCTACAAGATGCTCCTTTTGAGAGAAAGATAACAAAATACATTTTGCATGCGACCTCAAAAGACAAGGTCTTTTCCATAGACTTGACTGCAGCCCACGAGTATGAAGCAAATTTTGGATGTTCTGTACTTATGAACAAACTAAACCAATGGTTTTCACAGCAGGCAGGAGATGCAGCTCAGAAACATGGGGGTGGCATAGTTACAGGAGTTCATGTCAATTCTATAAGATGGGAAAATGGACGCACCATCATACAGACAGACGAACTCGAAGAGATTGAGGTCAAGGCAATAATTGCTGCTGATGGAGTAAACTCAGAAGTTGCGTACATGACTGGCGCACGACAAAAATTTTCTCCAAGTGAGCTCTATCAAGGAGTCAAGGTGATTGCAAAATTACCTGAAGAAATTATTAACCAGCGATTTTCAATCGGACAAGATGAAGGAGCCGCGCATCTTTTTGCTGGAGACGTCACACTAAATCACATAGGAGGCGGCTTTCTGTATACTAACCGTGATACTCTATCATTAGGAGCAGTATACCATCTTGACTCGCTCTTAGAAACACCAAATGAACCTTATGAACTTGTAAACACGTTGCTGAAAAATCCTATGATAAGTGAATTTGTTAAAGATGAAGTTCCAGTTAGAGGTGAGATCGATAGGGATGCAGCAAAAGAAGAACAGATGCGTATTCGCTTTGCTGTAACAAAAATGATAAAAACTTGGTCAGAGCTAAGAGACGTCTATTATTCCAAAAAGGAAAAAGAGAGACTGATCAAAGAAGGAAAATATGGATCCGCCGAAGAGATAGGAACACAGTTATCGTCTCTCAGAGATCAAATGTCAACAAAATACGGCATCAAGTTTGAAACAGATTATGTCGAAGTAGAATATAGCGCAAAGCTGGTACCAGATGGGAAACGATGCAGAATGGAAAAGCCTTACTTTAAAAACATATTATTTGTAGGAGATGCAGCTGGTAGGGGCATATTTGTAGGTCCCAGAATAGAGGGACTCAATGTTGGAATTGATGATGCAGTAAGAGCAGCAAATGCAGTTGCAAGAGCGTTAGATAAGGGTGACTTTACAGAAAAATATCTTGGAGAATATTACTCACAATCAGTAGAAGAAAGCCCCTATACTCATGACTTGAAAGCAATAGACAAAGACTATCTGAAGATATTTCTTGATGCAGCAAAAGAAGTTCCAAAGGATATCATTAGTTCAAAATACGGCCTAGTCGTAAAGATGATGTCAAGTGACACTCTGAGGAGTTTTGCAGTAGGATTTGCAAACATTCTAGGATATGAAAAGCTATTACCAATCATTGAAACTGTTGACACCTATGTCAAGGTACCAACCGAACTTGCAGAAAAACTTGGTAAAAGCATACCTGCGTCTTATACTCCAACCATCCCATCCATTGCACAGAGGGTCGCGAAATTAAAATTCAACGATGACAGTATTTCACACATCAAGGTACTAAAGCCCACCAGCGAATTCATGAAAAAAATGGTAACTTTGTGTCCTACAGGGTGTTACCTCATGGAAAAAGATGGAGTCATGATACAACATGAAGGATGTGTAGAATGTGGCACTTGCTCAGAGGAGACAGACTGGAAGCACCCTCGTGGAGAGAAGGGAATCAATTACCAATATGGATAGACGGCCACAATTATTTCAAACTTTACGCTGCTACTCTTGTCTTTTCCTTTTCAATTTTTCTTAGATCTTCGTATGCTTCCCTAATTTCAAAATAAAAGTCATCCATCCTTGGTTCAAGGATTGTATAAGCAATGTAAAAGTCCTCAGCTTCTTTTATGTATCGTGCTACTTTCTCGTGTCCAGAAATCTTTGAAATGAATCTCATGTTGTTTA
The DNA here is from genome assembly GCA_049697075.1 of Nitrosotalea sp. GTDB lineage: Archaea > Thermoproteota > Nitrososphaeria > Nitrososphaerales > Nitrosopumilaceae > Nitrosotalea. Next base: position 2,358 of record JBAVVB010000011.1, on the reverse strand, counting down.
ATCTATCTGCCAGTTTGATTGCTTTGACATCATAATCTGATTTCGTTAAGACATTGCAATATTCACGAAATCTCTCCAATTCACGTTCTTTGTCAGTCAGTCCAGGATAGATTTCCAGGGGTTTTGTTTTCAAAGTAGAAGCTGTTTTGTAAACATACTCACCAAACCTGTGGCCAAAATACGCATCAAATCCATATGATTTTGAGGCATGCAGATCCAAGATTCGGTCATTATCTTCCATCACATCATGTAGTATTGCAGAAACTATCTGAATAGTAGTCATTGGTTTGTTGGCCTGCTTGTAGTGCCTAATTACGTTTATTGTTACTGGGAATATATGAGTCTCAAGAAACGAGGACGTGTCATCTTCCCTTCTGACTCCAGAATGGACCTCCTCTGCCAAATGTATGGCGCTTTCAATATAGCTATCAATGTGGATTTTTGCTTCCTTTTCTATGAAGAATAGAAAATCCTTCTTCTTAACAGACTCTATCATAAGATAATGTTTCACTTGATCATTGAAAAATATGATCTTTTACGCCTAGAAGATGATAACAATATCTTATTGCTACCTATTCTAGGCATCATCGAAGAGTCGATCAAAAGAGATTGCATTATTAGTCGGATTTACAGCATTAGTTTAGGTTTGAAATTTCCCTCGTTGAATAAATTCAAGTCACCTGCAAAATCTTTCCCTACATTAGATGAACTTGGTAAAAATATAACAAAATTCAAGGCAAGGATTGATGAGAACATCAAAGAATCCAAAGGAGATGATTACACATTAAAATCCACTGCAAAGAATAGCTTTTCCATACTGCCTGCTCCTTTTGATTCTATTGCAAACATGGTTTATGATGATTCGCCAGGGTCTGCAAGAGAAAGAATAGGATACGTGCTTTCATTTTTTAATAATCTGCAGAGTATAGATGCGGCACAATATAACGGAATATTAACTAGAATAGAGGGAGCAATCTCAATTAAAGAACCGCCGTATTGGAATTCTCAGGATAACATGAAAAAAATTCAAGAGATCATATCTAGCAGTATTAAGAAAAATAGCATTGCAGAGATACAAACGGAAAGCAGTCAAATACAAAAACGACAAGAATCTGTAGAGACCCAATCAATTACTACACCTTCACCCCCTCCGCAAGATGAAAATGCCAAATTTGAAGAGAATAAAGCATACATTGCAAAGATTTTGACTGGAACAGGTCTGCCGTTGGTTCTTAGGTCAGAACAAAATATTACACTAGAAGATGAAGTAAAACAAGAAATATCATCTCTTCTTGAAGAGAACAGCAAACTGAAAGAAAATCTCCTACAGGCAAACAATCTAGTAATTGAGGAAGACGAATATCTTCTCAGGATAGCCAACTTTTATCATTTAACAGGTAACTCGCAGAAAGCAATTGAAACATACGAGAATATTCTCAAAAAAAGTCCTACTAAAATGGTAATCCTAAACAACAAAGGAGTTGTTTTGGATTCTACGGCAGAACACAATAGTGCATTGGAATGTTTTAACAAGGCATTAGAAAGCGTTCCAGAGAATGTACATGTTTTATCCAACAAAGGAATTTCGTTGTACAAGAGTGGAATGTATCAGCAGGCACTAGAGTGTTTTGACGCTGCCCTAAAAATTGATAACAATTATGTCAATGCCCTTACATTCAAAGGTCATTCATTATACAGACTTGGAAAAAATAGCGAAGCACTTGACTTGTATAATAGAATCATAAGGCTTGATCATGGTAACGCTGAAGCATTATACAATAAAGCATGTCTATGTTCCATAAAGGGAGACGAATATGGCGCAATTACATCTCTTGAAAGAGCAATTCGCCTTGACTCTTCATGGAAAGAGGCAGCTTCACAGGATAAGGACCTTGGCCGGTTAAAGAACAATTCGCGCTTCAGAGGCATTGTAAACTACGTACCAAATTAGAATTTTATAAGAAATATTTCAAGTGTAGAAGACTTGTATTTGTAAACATTTTTTTGTTATTTTTTCTTGAATCAGAAAAGTCATGAATATGTCTTTGTTTTTCGTATAGAAGAATACAGATGCGCAATGGTTTCAGGAGAAGGATGTAATTTCTCAAGCATTTCACGTTTGACTCCATAGTGCTCCAAAGCTTTCAGCATTTCGTCTACAGATGCTTTATCTGAGTTTGACATAATTGAGGATCTTCAAAGACTGATAATATGACTGGGTGTGAGGGTTTTCATAGTACCTGCTCAGCTTGTTTGATCAACTACCAAAAATTACTGACTTTTATCAGATAAAACAGCAAGTTTTAGAGATTACCTATCCCTTTATAGATAGATTTGAAATCTTCTGCGATTCTATAT
>JBAVVB010000010.1:0-4650 GCA_049697075.1 Nitrosotalea sp. | reverse complement strand
ATGTAGGGGCTAATCCTCTCAAGCCTACTCTAAAAGGAGAGAAGGACGAGTCTCGTGTTTTGAAAAGATACGGCAGTACAATTTTGCGATTTCCAACTTCTTATGGAGGACATGATATTCCGCTGATTCCGCGGGCCTTGTTGGTTGATCTGGACCCAAGAGCAGCTAATTTGATACTGCAATCATATCCTGATCTGTTTGCGCTTCGCGATAAACATGTAATCCATGGAGCAGGTGGTGCTGCAAGAAACTGGGCTGAAGGAAGAAGCAGATTTACCGCTGATGTAACTCAAAAATATGATTTGCAAAAACAACTGTCAGGTCTATCGCCTGAACCTGTCAGGGGCTTTACAATACCTTTTGCAATGGGTGGCGGAACTGGAAGTTCATTTGCTAGTGCATTTATGGAATACATAAAGAAGGATTCCAAGGAGCATGCAACAATAGCATCGTTTGGGCTTTTACCAGAATTTGGATGGGATCCTGTGATCTTTGAGGCAGCTGCAATCAACATAGTGATGAATCTTGAATACCAGATAAAGTACAGTGACTGCTCGATACTGTTCTCAAACAAGAAACTAAGGGAAGTTGCTCACAAAAATGAGAAAAAAATTGAAAAAATACAGTCAATCATAGATGATCTTCCAAAGGAACATGAAATAGGCTGGAAGGATTACAAAGGCATGAACCTGATTGCTGCAAACGCAATGTCCATGTTTATTGCATCATTTGCAAGAGAGACAGAGTGGGACATGTCAAACTATAGGACATGGCTTGCAACAAAGATGCCAAGATTTGCAGTACCGTGGGTGATTCCAGTAGTTCCAGAGGAAAAGCAATGGGGAAATGACTTGATGTCTGCAGGCAAGGGAAATACCATGGATGCAATTACAGATCACATTCACAAAAAAGATGATGCGGTATTGTTTGATATCGACGAAAATGATATCCGAGACAAGGGAGGACAACGTGATTCTTGTGTCGCACTAGTCAAAATCAAAGGAGAATTTGATGTAAAGGAAAGAGAGATCCTAAAGAACATGATAAAGGACAGGTTCCATATTGAAGACTCTAGAATGATATTTGTCAAGATTCCTATACTGGAGACAGAGCAAGCTAATGTCACAATACTTGTAAACACAAAGGCAATTGGGCCCAAGATTTTGGAAATTGCAAGCGAGGCAGAAGCTTCTTGGGATGGTTACAAGGAAGAATATGGCAAGTGGGGACTAACAAATGAAGAGTTCAAACAAAGCCTAATGGACGTCGTTCATCAGTTTAGTGCTTAGAGGTATGGCAGACTTTAATTTCTTGGAACAAGTTGCAACCCAAATTAAGACAAATAGGCAACGACTAACTGATGTTGAAGCTGAGCTATCTACAATAAATTTTAGGATTCATGAAATTCCACTCAAAATATCAACTGAATCAAATTTTGCAAAGATGATAGGTGAACAATACAACGATGCCACAAAAGAGTTGGAATCTGCAAAGGAGAAGCTCATGGGAGAAAAGGAAACTCTGACAACTACGATAAACGAAAATATTTCTACATTTATCACAGAATTTACATCGCAAGAACTTGTGATTCCACTGGAACCCAATCCAAAGATTGCAGATGGTAACACCCTTTTCAAGTACAAGGGCGGTTCCACATTTAGAAACATATTTGACATACTAAGCGAGCTCTTGGGATTGAGCTCTCCCATACTTGTAAAGGACGTCATGTTTTCTCCAACTGAGATTTTAATCAAGGTAACAGACGAGTATGAGGCAAAGCAAAAATTTCTGAGCAGTATTAGCGAAGTACAGAAAACACTCTCAATCAAACGAAGAAAGAACTAGCCAAGATAACAAACGCTAAAAAATGGGACTAGACAAAAGTAACCTTAGATGAAAAGATGGCTTGCCTTCTCAGTCATGGTAATATTTGTCCTATCTTCAACAATGCCATTAGCACATTCACAGCTTTCTGGCGTATCAGCCAGCCTGCAAAACGGAGTCTGGACAGTTCCTACAAATAAGCAGGTGCAAATTACATCCGATCTGACAAGCGGCCTTAACACAGACCAGCCATTTGCATATATCGTTCAGGTGCTAGACCAGAATGGAGTTGCAGTTCAGCTTTCATGGATTACCGGAACCTTAAGTGCCGGACAGACACTCAACCCATCGCAATCTTGGACACCGACAGTACCTGGAAATTATACTGCGCAGATCTATGTTTGGTCAGGAATAAGCAATCCTGATGCCCTGTCATCACCTCTTGCCATGAAGATAACAGTAACCTAGTTCCACATTGGTTATAATTTGGAGGAGATAAAACAAATTTGATGAACAAAAATCGAGGAATTATCACTGGAGTCATACTTGCTATATCATCAGCTTTCTTCTTCATCTTCATTGGGTTTCCACTTTTCAATCAACCATCAAGCGATCAGGGAAACTCGCAGTTTTCTTCTAGCATGCAATCTCCTGATACCATAAGCACAATTGCAAGCGATATAGACTCGTGCGTATCAAATCCTACTTCGGACTGTGACCAAGAAATGTTGCAGGTATCAGAATTCTGTCAACAAAACAAGGGCCAGGAGCAAACCTATCCGTTTTGTTCAGACACTAGGGTGCAGATGTATGTTGAGCAGCGCAACATGGCTCAGATTAAAGTCAATGGCGGCGGCAATTAATCTTCTAGGATTTTGTCCTATGTTTTACTATGGTAAAGTTGCCTTGCAAAATCATGCTGTTTGCCAAGATGTATTCTTTGGTTCGCTCGTCATTTAGGATTGTAGTAAATTTTGATGTGATTTTGATTACGGTTCCAATATACTTTTCAAGTGAACCTGCTATCTCTACTACATCCCCTTCAGAATAGGGCAGCTGTTCTGCAATTGGAATATCCTTTAGTATTCTGACATTGCCTTGTATTATTGCGTTGTTTGGTATGATGTATTCTTTGCCTTCATCAGTCTGTATTTTTGTGTAAAATATGTTGATTTCATCAATCTTTCCTCGAATGTTATCGCTTACAACATGAATAGAATCTCCAATCTTGGCAGGATAAGTTGTAAGTATCAATCCCCCTGAAAGTATGTTTCCTATGATGGTGGATACTCCGATACCTAGAATGATTGCAGCTACGCCGCCGCTGATTAGGATCTCTTGTGGGTTGACGTTTAATTGATGCAAAATGGCAAAACTTGCAACAAGGGAGACAAATATTATTATAAAAAATGACAAGCTGGCAGAAAATTGTGGGTGTGTTTTTCTTGCAAATTCCTTGAGCAGACGTCTTGTTGCTTTGATTACGGCAAATGATATGATTACTATGGCTATGACACTTACAATCTGAATGTGGGTGTGTGTGACACCAAGCGATGGTGCTACAAATAATTCAAACAGGTGGAGGGAAATCCATGAACCTACTGATACCGCAATAAATTTTATTGCAAGAGAGTAGAACTCTTTACGTAGAGTTTTACTGTGTGGGCTGGAAAACTGTTGTTCTGCTTTTAGTATGTCTTCTGGACTACCGTTTGTTGATGCAGGCATAGTTTACTATAAAATATTTGGTAATTATCGGTTTTGTTATTTTTCCGTAGCCTTGAGGAACTTGCCCATGTTTTTTGCGACTAGAGGGATGATCTTCTTTGTTATAATCTGGTGAAAATTGTCTGCGTCGGCATCAAAGGAGAGCAATAATACATGTGCCAGTCTGCTGTTCTCGTCTGCAATGGGAATGGTAGCTCTAATCAATTTTGTATAATGCGAACTTGCATATGATATCTTTCCAAGCCTGTATTCCCATCTCAATCTGGTATACTGTCTTGTTGCAGCGGTGATTGCATACTGGGCCCTTTCTTCAGCACTTAGCAATGGAGAAAGTCCTTTTCTATCTGCGGTTGACTCTAGCTTTCCATCGACATCTGCAATTCCTGCAAATCTTATTTTGGGATCAAGTTCAACTACCTCTCTGCAAAATTCTTCAAATATGTTCATTCACTAGCAATATTACCAGTAGCTATATTTGTTTTCTGGCAACTCACTTGAGCCTTTGGTACAGTATTTTAAAGTCTTCTGCAATTCGGTATGCTGCATTTTGAAGCTTGGTAACCTCAGTCATGTTTTGCTTTCCCACTGCAATCTGTCTCATCATTGTCATGCACTTGTGGACCTTGTTGTGATTAGCGCGGTCTTCCTTGTCTGACCACATTTTAAAGCAGTCATCAAACTCAAGACAGAACCTTAGTATGAATTCCTCCCAGGATTGCTGTGTGATGGGATATCCAATTGCATGAGCAATCTCGAAAAACTCGTTGCTCCTGTTTATCAAGAGTCTGTCTAGTGAATATCTCACCTTGGATGGATCATATTCATTTGTAACTAATTTTGCTTGCATGGTTCTTGTATGGCGTCTACAAATGATAAAGACTGGGAATATAGTGCAATACACTGCAAACGTTAGTTATCCTTTGACATGCTTTGCGGCTTGGCTCTTTGAAATACAAAATTTACTAAAAGCATAAAGCCAATCCATATTGCAAGAAACAAAATAGTGGTATACGACCCAAGACATTTGTGGCAAACAAACTTGGAAATGAGAAATACAACTCCTCCACCGACAAAGACTCCTGTTGCATAATCTAAGAG
>JBAVVB010000009.1:0-3211 GCA_049697075.1 Nitrosotalea sp. | reverse complement strand
GAAAGAATGGCTAGTAAGAAGCAAATTACATAAAGCAAGAAATCAAAAATCAATAAAAGATTATTTCTAACTGCTAGAGTTTTTATTGAACGCGTTTTGCATCTTAATTGTTGCAAAACAGAAGTATGATTATTGCTATAGCGATCATAGCATCGCCAGTAATTTTCGCGTTGGCAGTCTTTCCAGATACATTCAGTCTTGGCTGGAATCAGGGCCGAGGAGGGCTTCTCTTTGCATTGGCGTTTGTTGCAGCAGAATTGATAGGCATAAAACTTGAGATTCCAAAGAAAAGACTCTTTGCCGCAATTCCATTGGCAGGAGCAGCTATTGCATATTTGGTAGCTATTGAATTTGGACTCAAAAATTATCTTACTACGATTGCACCCCTGTTTCATGTTTTGTTGTTAGATTCATGGGATTGGATGTGGGACTTTATTGTATTTGCAATATTCTTTGTATCTATACTGACGGTACTTTTTGGCAAGAGGTGGATAAGAATATCTCCGGCAGGCCCCATCTATACTGCCGGTACTGCAATAATTCTATCACTTGATGCATTCTTTCCGTATGACTCACTTGGTCCACTACAGTATGTTGTACCATATCTTGTAAAGCTAGATGTCTTTTTGATAACAACTTTTAATCTGGGAATTGCCAGCGCGCACGGAAATATTATGTTCCTCAGCGGTGATCATGGTCCCTTTGCGCTTCAGGTATTCTGGCCATCGGCTGGTGTTCATAGCATGATAATCTACTCTCTTGTCATGATGGCATTTTTGCTTAAGATGAATATACCACGAAACAGAAAGGCTGTTTATTTTGTACTTGGAGTAGTTGGAACAATTGCAGTAAATGTAATTCGAATACTATCTCTTTCACTATTTGTACTCAAAGTATCTACCAACGTAAACGAATTTCAATCGTTTCATGGTATTGCAGGAGAGATAATGTTTCTTCCATGGCTCTTTGTCTTTCTACTAATTGTCACGTATATAGAAACAAAACGATTGAAAAAAAATGAAATAAAAATTGCAAAACATGAATACGATAAAAATCAATAGAGAAGTAAACCCGGGAACTTATGAGATTGAAGATATTTTTGATGGATTAAAGAAAGTTGAAATTCTACAAAAGGTTTTTGGCTCAATCGCAGAACTTGATGATGTCTTTTCAAAGACAAAGATAATTGTGGACACAAACACCCACTATATGCACGTAAAAAATGAAGATGCCATCATTGTGATCAGTCTGAACCATCTGAAAAATTCTGATAAGATAACTCTCTACCTTGACATAGTGCACGAACTTGTACATGTGAAACAACAAAGGCAAGGTTTGGATCTATATGATAAATCGTACTCTTATGTGGATAGGCCGACTGAAATTGAAGCCTATCTTGTGGCTGTTGAAGAGGCAAAAAGACTAGGTATGCAATACCATGAGATAATAGATTACTTGCAAGTGGAATGGATTACACCTGATGAACATCAGAGACTCGCAATACACGTAGGGCTTGAAAAGCCTTAAAAAAATCTTGTAATGTCTACCTGCCCTGCCACCTCTGAGAAATCAGAAACTTTTACACCTAGTCTTCTAATAAGTAACCTTTGATCCTCTAAGGATTCTTTGAGTAATTGAAGTGCAGTTTTTTTTAATTCCTCGAGACTTGATGTTGGGTTTCTCAGCATTCTGGACTTTGTTCTGTTTGAAAGATCTTCTTGGACAAACTGTATTCCAACAGACTTGAAAACAAGATTGTCTCTTACAATGGCTTCATGTACATCAGTACAAAGTTGTTCCAAGTCTCTTGACAAGAATTCAAAATCTTTTGTGTCTTGTTTTAATGTGATTATTCTGCTGTATTGTACAGGCTCTGCTCTTGGAGATACTGGCTCATCGTCAATTCCTCTTGCTGCATTGTAAATGTAAGTTCCAATTTTTCTCCCAAATAGGCTGTTAAGTGAGAATACGTCTAGTCTCTTCAGATCAGATATTGTCTGAAGATTCATCTCATGAAATTTTTCTTCAGACTTGTTCCCGATTCCAGGTATGACCTTGATTGGCAGTGAATCCAGAAAAGATTCGATCTTATCTGGCTCCACTACAGTAAGACCATCAGGTTTTTTAAAATCCGAGGCTATCTTTGACACAAGCTTGTTTGCTGACACCCCAACAGTTGATGAAAGTTTGGTATTACTGCGAATGGAATTCTTTAATTGCTGAGCCAGATGGGCTGCCTTTGCAAAATTGCCTTCTGTTCTTTTTGTAACGTCAAGATATGCCTCGTCTCTTCCTATGTATTCAAAAACATCTGAATACTTTCTAATCAAATTCATTACATTCTCTGAAACCTCTGAATAATAGTCAAAATCCGTGGGAAGAAATGTCGCTTCTGGTACATCTTCGAGCTTTTTTTTGGCAAATTTTATGGGCATTCCAGATTTTACTCCGTATCTTCTTGCTATGTAATTGGCAGTTGCTATGGCCCCACTATCTCCTCCTCTGTCAGAGAATACGCATACGGCGACCGGTTTTGTCTTCAACTCTGGGTTTCTCAACTCTTCGCATTGCGCATAAAAATAGTCAAAATCAATGTGGAAGATGATCCGTTGGCTCACAATCTTTTCTAGTATGATTTTACTTATTACATTATTGTAAAGCGATTTTACACCAGTCATTAAATGAATTAATTCGTTTTTTCATTATGGTTTCGTATAATTAGTAAGCATGAGGTATTTTTTACCGAATTTTTCAAATTACATCTAAATACCGATCTTATTACTGAATATCATGGACTATCCCGTTTCAATAAACGAAGAAGGAATCAAACTACAGCCAGAAAAAATGGATGTTGATAAACCGTATTATTGCATTTACCAAGAAAAGGTGATGCTTTTTTTCAAGGACAAAAATGACCTTCTAAATTGTTATGAAATAGAAGAAAAAGAAATTGTTGATGAAGTAAAGCAAGCAAAATTGGAAGATATCGATAATATTATTGAGAAATACGTAGAAAAAAAGAATCTTAACCATTAAATAAAACACAAAAAGAGTTGGTCTGTGCCAAGACCGCCAAATATCATCTTCATTGGTAAAAAGCCCATTCTTACATATGTGAACGCTACTCTGACATTGCTTGCAAATGAGCCCACCGTGACAATAAAGGCAAGGGGTAAGAGTATAACTGCCGCAGTAGATGTATCCCAAATGA
>JBAVVB010000008.1:0-1790 GCA_049697075.1 Nitrosotalea sp. | reverse complement strand
CAAGCACTGGTTCAGGTCAAACACCAATACAGGGTTCAATCAACCTTCCACAGATGATACTATCTAGTGTGAAGACTTCATTTACAACTGCTGCAACAACTGCTGCAGGTCAGGTAACTGGAGGACAAGTGTTATCAGGACATCTTGGAGTAATACACGGTTCTGTTGTCTATGCCTTTAAGGTAACAGACGGCAAGAGCGTCTACTCTGTAATAGTAGATGCAGGAAACGGCGCAGTACTCAAGACATCACAAGGACATCCATTAACGTTGGCTTCTCTTATCGGAGGCGGCATGGGTGGCCATGGAAAAATGATGCACGGACACGCTGGAATGTGGAAGAAACCAAGCAATAGTACAACAACTACTGCACCAACTGACTTTCAAGAGTAAAATCTAGGAAGCATTTCTTATTTTATTTTTATTTTATTTGTTACACTTGATGTATTTGATACTTAGCATATCAAATCTAAAATACGATATGAATACAAGTCGGTAGATTCCAAGTTTTCTTGTTTATTCTTTCATAGATCTTTTTGCAGATCAAGTGCCTTAGATTAAAAGTATAAACTGTTCAATCAGTCTAATGGCCCCAGCCACGTTCTACTAGCAATGAGTAAGTTCCAGAACTAACACATGCTGGAGAACCATCTTCAGCTTTTATTATTAGCTGAAAGCCTTCTTCGCAAGATATTTTATTTGCAGGTGTGCCTGATTTGAATTGCTGCAAGGGCGGTAGCATATTCTGCATAGTGGCAGCAGTTGGAGTACTAGTCCCAGGTGTCGTAGTACCAGATGGAATCGTAGAAGAAGCATTAGTGCCTGGCGGCATATTTTGATATTTATTATATCCAGTCATGTTATACGCAGCTCCATTTTGGGAGAAATTTCCCGAGTGTGAAGTCATTTGTGATGCACCGGTATTTCTTGTAAAGTTACCCGAATGTGAGAAAGAGCCGCTATGCGATCCATGGGATGTCGAGTTTCCATACTGGCCTTGAAAACCTTGTCCTCCCTGACCACTATAACCAGACCCTGACATGCCTCCCGCTGGTGCTGTCTGTGCATACACAGTAGACAGTCCCAAGATAGAAAATAACACAATTACCACCATTATTGTAAACAGTTTTTGTTTTTCTGCGTTCATACCACTAATTACAAACAAAACATCAGCATTAAATTAATAAACAATTGTGACACTTTGTTAACTAACATTGTTAGCGAAAAGATAATCTGTTAGTTTTACAGATCTCATTGCAAAAATGTCCTGTAGAAAATGTTTTACTCTAAAATTCTTTCTAGCGTCATGATAGAAAACATTGTTCATGAACAAAAGTACACAAGTATTATTTAATTTTGGACTTACTTTTGTTTGGGAACTGTAGGTGCCATGTAATTTTATTGGGAAATGTGCCCTTCCCCAGACTCTCCTAGCCCTACAGTTTCCACGTATTCATCGCTTGAGGCGCTGTCTTTTGGTATTTGTATATATTATAACATGTAGGCAGTAGATGAAAAGAGGTTTAGAGGGAACTATTGCTCTGCAAGAAGATTATTCTTGGGTATCTTGAATACTAGTGTATTTTCAGATATCTCAAATGTTGCAGGGCATTCAAGGGACTCGAAGGCTTGTTCGTAAAATGTCTTACAGTGCAAAGAGTATTTTTTGCCCAGATCGTGGCGCATTACAAATACCATCATTTTTCCTGCATTTATCTCGGTAAGATCAAAGCCGGCCACGACTGATCTCATTTTTATGATATCAATCCAGTCATTTACACTATAATTTCC
>JBAVVB010000007.1:0-5655 GCA_049697075.1 Nitrosotalea sp. | reverse complement strand
GCATTGGCCTCTTGCATTGCAGTGAATCCTGACATTGTAACAACCAAAGTTGCCAGGGCAAAAACGATAGGCCATTTGTGCTTAGATAGTATCTGTAATGGCATTCTCGAGATTGTTTCCGACATCTTTTCGTAGAGAAGGTGCCCGTCTATAAAAGGTATTTTATCCTAAAAACTTCTTTTTATGATATAGTAGCAACTGATCGCCTTTTTGCTTGTATTATGGTATCATAAAATTTCAAAAAATCTTAAAAAAAATTATTATACAAGCTATAAAGTATGTTTGGCATGGCAGAAGCGGACATAACCATATTCATTGCAACCGCAGTTACTCTTGGAATTACGATTGCCATTTACTTTGGTGAAAGGTCGTATAGATACAAGAGGATCAAAGAAGGCAAACATGTCGGAACTTATGGAATGACATTTGAAGGCGAAGGCCATCCATAAAATCCACGTTATTTTTAATATTTTTAATATCAACAAGATAGATTGATTTACTATAACAGGTGAATCATTTTAATGAGAATTAATTTAGACGATGATGAGTACATTACAGCTTCCCTTCCTAAGATTTGGGACATTGCTCATGGATTATCAGGTTTCTTTCATAAAAGTAAGGAAGGAGTTTTTGCATTAACAAACAAAAACCTGATCTTTGTACCAAGATTCCTGCAACTCATGTCTAAAGAAAGAGAAAAGTACTTTGGAGATGACAAGGCCAAAGTAACAAAACTAGCTCATTATTCTGAGGCGGATCTAGATGAGGACATATCCAAGAATTCCAAGAGTTGGATATGCCCATTAAATTCCCTAATAGATGCAGAAAGCGTTACAATAAGAAAAGTAAATTTTCTAAGAATAACGTTCAAGGATAAAAAAAACCAGATAAAAAAATATGATTTTGCGATAACAAGATCAGTGATTAGCTATCCACAGCGACAGCCATTAATGTATTATAGTTTAGATTGGACTGATTGGATAAATTTGTTAAAATCACACATGTAGTGTTATCAAAATCTATTTCAGATCTTCGCCATCAGTATTTACAGATCTACTACGAAGCGCCTCGATTGACCTTGACAGTATGAAATCTTGTTCTACCTCAGATTCCGTGGGAAACTTGAGATTCGTGATTCGTTTCATATATTTGAATATCTCAAGTTCATACGTATCCTTTTTTGGAATATACAGCGCAAGCTTCAGATTGGCCGCCCCTTCATAATCCTCTTTGAATTGTTTATAATGTTCAGAGATCTTGAGGGATTTTAAGAAAACCCATGTGGTTGATAATATGCGTGATTGACAGTAAAGAATAAAATCATAGTTAGACTCTTTTTCTACAAATCTAATTTTTATCTCATCATCTGGAAAATATTTTAGTATTTGATTCCAAGTAGTGCCAACTTTTTTTCTTCCATTAAACATTAGGAAAATGGTAGGTTTAACATCATACATGTGGTATCCGAGTCCCAAGAAATCATCAAACCAATCTATTTTAGTGTCAACCATACAAAACGTTTGAAACCATTTACCGTATTTAACATTAGACCTGTCTGAATTATATTTTAGTTATAATGAAACATTAGAAAGCTACATTATATACGGGAGTTGAATTTTTTACATATTGGAACCAAGTAGAAAAAGGATAGATGAGATTCTCAGTATGTCTGAGAGAGAACTGAGCCAATATCTTAGAGAGACTGACAATACTTTACAACCAACAGACTCGATTAAGATAATGACTTTTGAACATGGAGTTAAGGCGCTTTACTATCACAAAGATCTGCCAAAACCGTACAAAACTCGTGTTTTCCTCAAGAATACTGAAAGTTAGGATTTATTGAAATAGATTATAGAAGTACATAATTTCTACTCTGTGCTATTAGATCCGTGGGAAATAAGCAGCATGCAGAAGATAGATGGTTTTTTATTGAAAAAGTCCAATATTGGTTTCAACGTAAAAACCATTTTTGGCTTGTAATTGGCATTTTATCTTTGACCTCAGTTTTGGTTCTACAATATATTTTCAATTTCTCGTCACAAACTAATCCTTCTGTTAGACAACAGGCAGAATTTCTAGTCATACCCATTCTTTCACTTTTTGTCTTCAGTGTTTTTTGGAGAAATGTAGTATGTGCATTCCTCTCACTTGTAGGAGCTATGATGACCAATGGTGGAATGGTTTTTTTTCACATGACAGATGTAACAACGCAACTAGCAAGCCCGTATGTAGCTAACCGATTAGGATATGGAATAAAACATGCCGCTGTGATTTCTCCAAATTCTGTTGCGGATGTTTATTTTATTGCGGGCGTACTTGCCTTGGTCTTTTGTCTTGTAATTGCAATTAAACCAAATTTTTTCAAACCAAAAGATCCTGATGTTCTTCCTTATCCCGTATGGAAATACAGCAAAAACTTTGAAATGAGTCAAAAGTTAGGTATGGTCAGATTAATTCCAGTATCTGCATTATTGACTTATGCAGAACAACATCTAGTTACAAGATACAAGTATGTTGCACTAGCAATTGGTGGCAGAGAATACCTAGTTACGCCCTACGAATGGATTCCAGAAAATTCAGTTGTGATTAGAGACGAAAAATCAAATACAATCATTGGGATTCCATAAAATAAAAGTAGAATAAAAAAGTGTAGTTATAGGATGCTGTCTTTGGGTTTAAGTTCGCGCCACTTTCCACGAGCCCAGAATCCCCACTTTACCTTGTCCTCAGATGTGTAGTAACATTTTTCGTTGTGAGGACACTCGAGGCATCTCTCTGATGGTTCGATGGTAGGAGCTATGTTGTTTTTCAGCAATGTGTTCAATATACGAGCTCTACGCTTGGTTTCACCCATGAGTCGGTTACTTCTTGGAACTTGGAATTCCATTTCATTTCCTTCTCTGTCGAAGTAAACAATTACTCCTTCTGGTTTGTCAAACATGTGCAGATACGAATTCAGTTGTATGAAGTGTTCCGGATATGGCATTTCTGGCAATTCATCTACTGCCTTGAACACCATCGCTACATCATCCTCAACTCTTTCTGCTCTGCCAACTAGTTTTACGCCAGAACCTGCATCAAGTTGTCCCTCTACGGGTTTTTCCATAATACTCAATGCACTTCTTTGCATAATTTTTGACATCATCTGTTTGTGGGTTTTCTCAGATGGCGATTTTCTATCTAGATATGAAGCTCGCAGACAACCGCTGACCTCGTCCACTGTTACTTTACCTTCTTCAGCTACTGTCGGATTAATTGCTGCAAAAACCTCGTCTATCACATCATAGACATCAAATTTCGGGGCTGCGTCACCCGCTGCTCTGTAATTATCTATTCCTTGCTTGAGCTTTTCTTGAACCTTTCCTACGATTGGAACCTTTTTGATTTTAGATTCGCTCATTCTTTCAAAATTGGGATTTTGTTCTATAAAAGGTATTTTATCCTAAAACTATCGTTTTATGATATTATTTCTTCTTGAGTATACTTCCAAGCAATAATTTTAATAAAAGCATTTGATAGTTGCAATGAATCTAGCTATGAAGAAAATAGAAGCTGTAATTCCAGAAGACAAGTTAGAGCCAGTCTTTAGTGCATTGACACAACTTGACATTGGCGGCTTTACGTATTTCACAGCAAAAGGCAGAGGAAAGAGGCCCAGAGAGATGGTATCATCTGGGAGAAGCGGACGATTCCAATCTGCCTATAATGTGAACATAAACCTCTATGTTGTCGTACACGATAACATGGTGGACAAAGTCGTTGATGCTATAACATCACATGCAAGCACTGGCATGACAGGAGAAGGCAAAATATTCATCTATACTGTAGATGACGCCATAGATGTAGGAACCAAGAAGCGCGGCGAGTCTTCACTCTAAATTTCTTTTACATATTTTCACGAAATTATTTTAGCATCACATACAAGATGTCAATGTATATAACTCGATCAACCTAAAACAAGCTCATGATCTGGCCTGGAATGGGGGATCCTCAAAAACGAAGGAAAACTCTCAGATTCCTTGCAATTACGGCTGCCATAGGAATTGGAATAGCGCTAACCAATGTCTATGTAATACAAAAAGTAGTAAAGGCAGACGATCCTCTTTACCAGTGCATAAATGGACTTGATGTAACCTACCAATTATCTACTACTTTTGAGATTTACGTAGACGGAGTAAAACAAAACATACCTGCGGGCATTGGAATTACACCAAACTGTCAACGGTCCATGTACACCCTATCAGATGATGGAGTAGTTCATGTAGCATGGACAAAACCATATGCATTTACGGTGGGTCAATTCTTGTGGATAAGTGGGTTTGATTATCGTGATACGGACGATAAAGCATCTACGATATACGTCAACGGAGTAGAGTCACCGGATTTCATAAATACCGTCTTACAAGACGGTGCCCATTACAGAGCTGAGTTTGCCACAAAGAACAGCCAGGGAGCCCCAACCTTTACCCCACCTAGTCAGAACAATCAGTAATCTTACGATAATTAGTGTTAATTAAAAAGAAGGAAAAAGGATGGAATTCTACCAGTATTTGCCGTTGTCTGGTATCAGACCAATGCCTTCGCGTTCAAAGTGTTTATCGAGTTCGGCTACCCATCTTTCGCGGATAGCACTTTGACCCAATCCATGTGCTCTGAGCCAGAAAGCAATGACGCCGAGTAAGAATACTGCGAACATCATAGTTGCAAATATGTAGGTCATGACATCGTAAAAGAGCGGGTCATAGTTTGGACCTATTTGACCTGCAAAGTTAGACAACACGCCTACGAGCATGAATATCGCGCTCATCATATTATTCAAAACAATTTATGTACGATATATACATTTCTGTGGCATTTGGCAAAATGGGTTCACCTAGGCCATAAATAATAAAATAAGAAAAAGAAGATCTAGTGCTGTTTTCTCGCTTTTTCCACTTGCTTTGCTCTTACGACGAAAGCAATGAAGATTCCGCCGAATATTCCGCCAGAGATGATTATTGCGCCAACGACACCGTTAGCATCAAGGTATGGCGTACCAGAACCAGCATGTGGATTTGCTTGTACATCAGCTATTCTTGCTCGCGCTAGCTTCAATTGCTCTTCTAGAGTAATCTGACCACCGCCTCCCACACCTGCGTATTGTGCCGCAGCGTATGGAGCAAATGTTGATACTACAAAGAGAGTGAGTAGTGCAGCTCCAATAATTATTGGTTTGTTCATTCTATAGCACCTACTCAAAATGACTTCTGTTTATATTTAACTCTTATGCAATTCGGAACTTTCGATCTGCAAGTAACATTTATGTTTGCTGAAAAAACAAGCGCTTCGTGGGCCGACTCTATTCACATAGACACGGAAAATCTCATTCCATAAGACCTGTTACTCCGAGTCCACCAACTTGGGTAAAGCAGACTCCAGATGAGATAGAGGAACTCATAGTAAAATATGCAAAAGAAGGGCTCAAGACAAGTGAGATCGGCATAAAGTTACGAGATCAGTATGCAATTCCAATTACCAAGCAAATTGTTAAAAAATCAATAGTGCAGATTTTGGAACAGAGAGGAATCAAACCAGACATGCCAGAAGACCTCAATAATCTTGTTACAAAAGCATTAGGTCTACAAAAACATCTAAAGGCTCACAAGTCTGATA
>JBAVVB010000006.1:0-6495 GCA_049697075.1 Nitrosotalea sp. | reverse complement strand
AGATTCTCTATTTGAGGTTTGTATCTTGCCAAGACTATAACATTGTATTTTTTTCTCTCTTGGCTAAATTTGTAAATTATGCTATTGCTAATACTAGTTTTTCCAAGAACATATGCTGCAGAAGATTCTTCAAGTCTAATGACTATGGTTTTTTTATGACTATTGACAACAATCGGGTTAACATCTGAGCCATTTTTTACTATCACTGCAGCATCAATTGCTTTGTATTGAATTATGTTACTTTCTGAAATTCCATATTTTACAAATTCTTTTTTTGGTATTACCCATGGAATAAGTAGCTTTTGTGCAAACGGAAGTGCAAGTTTCATTACTGATTCTGCATGTGGAGAATCCGAAAAAACTATGTGTTTGATGCCTAGACCAAATGCAACCCTTGAGGCTTCAGGAGAACAGAAGCTAATGACCAAATCCGGGGAGAATTTTGATATTATGTCAGTCAAATGATCAACTCGTTTTGCACTAGCTTTGAGCTTATCTTTTCTTCCTGAACCGCCATGTTTTCCAACTATGAGCAGATCGACATGCTTTAGTTTCGCAAGATCGACAACCTGACTATAATTCCTCGAAGTACACAGTATTTTGTGATTTTTACCTAATTTTTGTGCCATTGGACCAAAAAATAGCAGCTGTTTTGGCGTAAGGATATCAAACCAGATTTTCAAACATTTTTGATAGAATCTGAGGGTGGAAAAAGTTTTTCTTAGCCTATACTCCTAGTTCGGATGAATTGGTAGCCACAAAGATCGTTGTTTACGGACTTAGTACTGAGGGATATTCAATCGCGTGTCAAATGGCAATAAAAGGAGCAGACGTCTTCATTGTGGACGAGTCAGCACATATGGCAATTTCCCTCAAGGCGGAAATAGCTAAGACTTATCCAAATGTCACATCGCTAAAAGAAGATGAACCTTTGCTTGGTGTAGAACCAATTGATGTAGCGATATCACATGCTGAATATCTTTTCTTTGCCCCAAGAATCAGAAAAACTGGACAAGAGGCGAAAATGGAGATTCATTCAAAATTCAAAGATTCTACATCCCCTATGAAAAAAGGTGGATCAGTAATCTATAATCTTCCGACAGGAATAGGTGGCAATAATGAAACTATATCGCTTTTGGAACACATCACTGGACTTGAAATGGGAAAGGGGATATCATATTTTTATTATCCTCTTTCAAAAGGATATGTTCCAGAAATAATAGGATCCTTTAATGGAAAGGTTGACGATAAACTAGGTAAATTACTAGAAGTAGAAAAAAAGACAAAAAAGTTTGTATCTATACCTTCTGCTGAAATTATTCATGCAATAAAGGTCTTGACACAATTTTCAAGCTTGGCAAGTATTCTTGAGGTCTGTAAATTCGCACAAGATTCATCTACAAGGAATGATCTTGTATTCACTGACTACAAGGATCTATTTTTGGATGACATTACTAATGGATTGTATGATCTGAGATCGCTTGGCACATCTGTTGAAGGAGCAGGTACTATGATGTATCTAGTAAATGGAAGTATAAAGGGAATTGAGGGATATGTTAAAAGACTTATTGACGAGATCAGGTCTACTCTAAAGAAGAATGAGCTTAAAGCAAGCAGGACTAGAGTGGTTCTAGTCTGGACACAAGATTCCTATGAGATGAGAGGAGACAAAGTAGACATGTTAAATTCCCTTGTTACCAAGCTGCGTGACTATATAGGGGATGTAGAGGTGCAAGAGGGTCCTGGACTTGATCTCTTCCATAACGATAAGACTACCATTATAGTAGCATGCTCAAAATCTGATTATGACAAAATTGTTAAGAATGGAAAAGACTCTGACGTAATAATAATAAAAACCAACCCCTTATGTGAGATATTATAATAAAGGTAATACTATGCAAAATAATAGAATAGGTTTGACCAGTAATAATGATGAAATTGATGATCTACTAAATGGAGTCACTGGAAATAGTGCGGAAGGAAAGGAGCAAGGCGCTGAAAATATTGAGGAACTAAAAAACCAACTGGAAAGAGAAAAAGAGAAAGTAACATCACAAGAAAAAAAAATACAATACTTGTTAGCGGATTTCGAAAATCTAAAGAAAAGGACCGAATCAGATGTTCAAAATAAGGTAAATTCAATAACTGATGATCTAATTTTGAAATTTTTATCAATTTATGATGATTTTATTCGCGCAAGAGACGCCTTGTCTAAACAAAATGTAAATGTGGATGGTTTAGACGCTATTTTAAAGAATATGAATTCCTTCCTGTCTGAATATGGAATAAGACCTATTGAGGCATTAGGCGAAGTTTTTGATCCGAGACTACATGAAGCTATGTCCATAAGAGATGATTCTTCTCTTGATGATAACACAATTACGGCAGAACTGCGTAAGGGATATATTTTGAAGGACAGAGTTATTAGACCTAGCTTAGTAGAAATATCGAAAAAACATAAAGAGATGAAGAATTAAAATGGCTAAAATTATTGGTATTGATTTAGGAACTAGTAACTCTGCGGCGGCAGCTATGATGGGAGGAAAACCAACTCTTATTCCTGCAGCTGAGGGTACTACTATTGGAGGCAAGGCCTTTCCATCTGTAGTGGCATTTGCAAAGGATGGACAACTTATAGTGGGAGAGCCAGCAAGGAGGCAAGCGGTAACAAATCCAGAGGGCACTGTAGTGGCGGCAAAAAGAAAGATGGGAACTGATCATGTTTTTAAGATTAATGACAAAGAATACAAACCACAGCAAATCTCTGCTTTCATTTTACAGAAAATAAAGAAAGATGCCGAAGCGTTCATTGGTGAAAAAATCGATAAAGCAGTAATAACAGTTCCTGCCTACTTTAACGATAATCAGAGACAGGCTACTAAGGATGCTGGACAAATAGCAGGACTAGAGGTAGTTAGAATAATTAACGAGCCCACTGCTGCAGCACTCGCCTTTGGTCTTGATAAATCTAAACAAGACATGAAAATAATGGTATTTGATCTAGGTGGTGGAACTCTAGATGTAACAATAATGGAAATGGGAGGAGGCGTCTTTGAAGTAATGAGCACCTCTGGAGACACGCAATTAGGTGGAACTGATATGGATAAAGTTCTAATTGATTACATTGTTGACAATTTCAGAAAATCATCCGGAATAGATCTTAGCAAAGATAATACCGCAATGGTTAGAGTAAGAGAAGCAGCTGAAAAAGCAAAGATAGAGCTCTCATCCGTATTTGAAACTGACGTCAACCTTCCTTTCATATCCCATGATCCATCTTCTGGATCAAAAAATCTAGAACTGAAAATAACAAGAGCAAAGTTTGAGGAGCTCATCAATCCAATAGTAGAAAGATGCAGGCCATCTATGACAAAGTCATTAGAAGATGCAAAACTATCGCCGTCAGATGTAAGCAAGATTATACTTGTTGGCGGTCCTACAAGAATGCCTCTTGTTAGAAAATTCGTAGCAAGTGTAATGGGCAAGGATCCAGAATCTGGAGTAGATCCAATGGAAGCTGTAGCATTAGGCGCTGCTATACAAGCAGGCATCATAGCAGGCGAAGTAACGAGTGATATTGTCCTTTTGGATGTCATACCACTAACACTTGGAGTGGAGGTGCTTGGAGGATTGCGAGAACCTATTATAGAAAGAAATACCACTATCCCATCATCTAAAAGTAAAATTTTTACAACTGCTGCTGACAATCAAACTGCTGTAACTATCCATATTGTGCAAGGTGAAAGGCCTATGGCTTCAGATAATGTTTCACTTGGAAGCTTCAACTTGTCTGGCATCCCTCCAGCTCCAAGAGGAGTACCGCAAATCGAAGTAAAATTTGATATTGATGCAAACGGAATTCTCAATGTTACAGCAAAAGATCTTGCAACTCAAAAGGAAGCTAAAATTACAATCACCGCAAGTACCAAACTTTCAAAAGATGATATTGAGAAAATGAAAAAGGATGCTGAAGTCTTTTCTGAACAAGATAGAAAGAAGAAAGAAGAGGTAGAGGTAAAAAATGAAGCTCAACAATATATCTATGCTACTGAAAAGCTGATAACTCAAGATCTAAAAGATAAGATATCACAAGATCAGGGAATAAAGGTAAGTGAAGCAATAAAGGAACTCAAAGATGTTCTTGACAAGGAGGTTGCTGAAATAAAACCAAAACTTGATGCCTTGAAGAAATTAGTTAATGACATTAGTACTGAGCTTTACAAAAATGTAAATCCGCCCCCAGAGGCAGGTGCACAAGGAGCTGCAGACGCTTCGGGCCAAGCCACTGGAGAAACAAAAAATTGATGTTTATACCGGAGAATAAATAACGCTATTTCACAATCATGAGTACAAAACGCGATTATTATGAAGTCTTGGGTATTCAGAAAAATGCTTCTCAAGATGAGATAAAATCTCAGTATAGGAAACTGGCTCTTAAATTTCATCCCGACAGAAACAAATCGCCTGATGCATCTGAACATTTCAAAGAGATATCAGAAGCTTATGCAGTATTATCAGATTCTGAGAAGCGTAAGATCTACGACACTCATGGTCATGCCGGAGTTGATGGCAGATACAGCACCGAAGACATATTCCAAGGATCTAAAGTCAATTTCGAAGATGTTTTCGGTTCTAGTTTTGAATCAATTTTTGAAAATGTCTTTGGTAGGGGGGGTGGTTTTAGATTTGGTGGCTTTGATTTTGGATTCGGTAGGGAAAGAGGAGCCGATCTAGTATACGATACAGAAATAACATTCGAAGATGTACTTAGGGGAAAACAAGAAGAGATTGAGCTTCCAAGAGACATTGAATGTAGTGATTGTAAGGGATCAGGCGCTACTCCTGGAACATCCATGAGAACTTGTTCTGTTTGTAACGGTCATGGTCAGGTAAGAACATCTCGTAGTGGTGGATTTTCTACATTTGTTACCGTTCAACCCTGTAATACTTGCAGGGGTCAAGGCAAAATAATAGAGAGACCTTGTTCTAGATGCAAAGGAACTGGCAAACAAAAAGGAAGACATCACTTCTCATTTGAAATTCCTCCTGGCATTGAAAGTGGTGAATATAGAATTAAAGGGGAAGGCGAGTCAATGTCAAACGGAATAAGTGGCGATCTTATTGTTAGAATCAAAGTAAAACCTCATGACCAGTTCAAGCGAGATGGTGCAGACATATTTTATGATGCAAACATATCTATCACTAATGCAATACTGGGCAAAAAATTGATAGTGCCAACCTTGGAAGGAACTGAAAAAATTGAAGTTGAAGCAGGAAGTCAACCAAATGAGATAATGAAGATAAGAGGAAAAGGTTTACCTCATCAAGGATCCAGAGGCAGAGGAGATCAGTACGTCAGACTTGTTATCAACATCCCCAAAAAAATAGATAAACATCAACGTGAATTACTAGAAGAGCTACAAGATAGCTTCAATCAAGAGGAATAAGAATTTTGAAGATTGCACTAGATGTAGATGGAGTTCTTGCAGATGTTATACATACTTGGATATTATATAATAATCAAGTCAGAACAACCATCTTGAAATCAGACATATCAGAATGGGACTTTTGGAAAAGATACAACATAAGTAAATTTGATTTCTATGAAGAGCTCTCAATATGCTGGAAATCTTGGAAAACTATTCCTCCAACTGAAAGCGACATTTCCTCTGCATCAAAAGAACTTTCAAAGATGGGGACTGTGGATATAGTGACTGCAAGAGAGGACTCTACCCATAATGATGTAAAAAATTGGCTCAAAATGCATAATGTGACCTTCAAGAACTATGTGGGAGTGGTAGAAGGAACCGAAAAGGCAAAACTTGATTATGATATATTCATTGATGACTCACCCATAAATGCGAAAAGTATGCTTGCTGCAGGAAAATCAATAATACTCTACAGCCAGCCATGGAATCTTGATTTTCTTGATTCTAGAGCAAAAAGGATCTATGAACTAAAGAACGCGGTTTCGGTTATCAATGAAATTAGTCGTAATTGTTCATCCTTGTCATAAAAACAAATCTTATTCTATGATAAAACTTCGAATAAAGACACTTATTCTGGAGTTTTAATTTTCACGTTGCGGGGGTCGCCTAGCCTGGTCAACGGCGTAAGGCTCAGAACCTTATCTCTTAGGAGTTCGTGGGTTCAAATCCCACCTCCCGCATTACAAAATTTTCGCGTACTAATGAAAAATTTATAATCCATTAGCCGATTGTTGGCTTTCATGAAGAGGGTAGAGGCTGTAATATTACACGATAAGCTTGATGCCGTAGTTGAGGCGTTAAAGAAGGTTGGTGTTGGTGGTATTACTATATTTGATGCTAAAGGATTGGGAAGATCAAGTAAACTCACACATGATGCTAAGAAAACTTCAGGCTCGTACACAAAACTCAATGTAAAAAGTTATGTTCTTACAGTGGTGGATGATTCAATTGTTGACAAAGTAATCAGCACCATTCTTGACACTGCAAGTACTGGATCTGTAGGTGA
>JBAVVB010000005.1:0-11348 GCA_049697075.1 Nitrosotalea sp. | reverse complement strand
AATGCACTAGAAAATGGACAGCCGTTGTATCCATCAGATCAAAGATATGTAGACATGTTAATTTCCAAATGTCTCTATCCACACATAGAAGAAGACAAGAGCTTAAAAAAACGGATAGATTCTTTGGATCAGAAAATACAAAATGTGAAACGTGATTATAGAAACAAGACGGAGATTGATATTAAAAAAGAGATCCCTATGAATTTTTGTAGTAGATGCGGTTCGGCAGTGCCAAGAATGTATATGTTGTGCCCAAAATGTGGTACTTTTCATGATGAATATAATTTTGGTGAACCTAAAAAAGAAAAGCCGAAACAGAAAAGACATGTAGAGACAGTTACTGAAAGAAGAAAATTTTCTACTAATTATTGTAGAAAATGCAGTTTGGCCATTCCAAGAACATCTGATTTTTGCCCAGAATGCGGAGCATATCAAAATAGTTCTGTAGGAATTTTAAAAGAAAATAAAAAACAGAAAAGATACGCAGGGTTGGCAGCTGCTGGAATTATCCTCATTATACTAGGGGCATTTTCATTCATCATTTTATCAGAGTATTCTTCTATTTGTGGTTCTAATATTGGGATATTTGCACAAATCATTAGTCGAAATGCATTACAAGAGTGTACTGCAATTCAGATCTTCAACACACTTGGAATTATAATGTTGATCCTAGGAATAGTTTTATTGATAATCAGAGCAGTTAAAACAAGGAATTGAAATTAAATTAATTCTTTATCGGAGAACTTTGTTTAGCATCTGTTTTATTCCAGATTGATGCAATACAATCATGATCGAATGGATAATCGGTTTTTTAGTAGCAAAGTGGTGGACTGACAAGGAGGAAAAGAAGAAAGTACAAGAGTTCTCAGGAAATATCAAGTGTACTATTCCTTTTGGATATGTTCGCGATGGAGAATCCATTCAAGATTTAAAATAATCCAAGGCAGTTTTCCACGTACTATTTTTTGGTCTAATAGGGCACCAAGTCCACATATGGAAAATTTGAAATTTTCTGAAAAATGATTTATAATAGTTTAGATCGAGTGATTTCATAATAACCTCGAGTTTAACTAATCTACTGATTACATCACAGGAATGAAATGCGACCTTTGTAGTTTAACCATTTCATTACAAACTTTGACAAAAGTTTAATATAATGACATCAAGACTCGGATCTCGTTATGATGTCTCAAACTAGAAAACAGAATGGATTCTATCCAAACAAAAAGAGGTACTCGCTTTGAGCGCAGTCAAGAAAGTTTTCGAACAGACCATATCGACAGATCACAAGGTAATAACAGAAGATCTCTCAAAAGCAGTTTTGAAAAAATATGGAATCAAGGTTCCAGGATATGCGCTTGTAAACAGTGTAAAAGAGGCAACACGTGCAGCTAAAAAACTAGGGTTTCCTCTTGTCATGAAAGTAGTATCGCCACAGATTCTTCACAAGACAGATGTCGGAGGTGTCAAGGTCGGTTTGCAAAATGAGAAGGAAGTAAGGAAGGCCTTCACTGACATGTACTCTAGGCTCTCCAAGAAGAAAGGTGTGCAGTTAAAAGGAATATTGCTTGAAAAGATGGTTCCGCAAGGAGTTGAGCTCATCGTCGGATTGCAAAATGACCACCAGTTTGGTCCTGTCATAATGGTAGGACTTGGCGGAATCTTGACTGAAATATTCAAGGATGTGGCATTTAGAATGCTTCCAATCAGTATCGACGATGCAAAATCAATGCTTGCTGAATTGAAAGGCTCCAAGATACTTCAAGGATATAGAGGCAGCAAGCCAGTTGATCTGAACATGCTTGCAAAGGCACTAGTCCAGATTGGAAAGATAGGAGTTGACAATGCAGATTATTTTGATAGCGTGGACTTTAACCCAATTGTAGTATATCCAAAATCATACTATGTTGTAGATGCAAAGATAATTCTAAAAAAAGAGGTCCAAAAGGGCGCAATTTCAAAAGCCCAGCCCAACATAGAGTTCATGGAGACATTCTTTACCCCACAGTCAGTTGCACTGGTTGGCGCTTCTGCCACACCCGGAAAGGTCGGCAACTCTGTGCTTGATAGTATTGCAAAGCACGACTACAAAGGAAAGGTCTACCCAATAAATCCAAAAGCAGAGGAGATTCTTGGAATCAAGTGTTATCCATCTCTTGAGGCAATACAGGATCCTGTAGATCTTGTTGTAGTATGTGTGGATCTTTCTATTACCGCACCAGTTCTTGAGACATGTGCAAAGAAGGGAATCCACAATGTTGTCATAGTATCAGGCGGAGGAAAGGAGCTTGGTGGAGAGCGAGCTGGATTCGAAGCTGAGATAAAGAGACTCTCAGAGCAAAACAAGATCAGAATTATCGGTCCAAATTGCATAGGCATGTTCAATGCTGCAAACAGACTAGATTGTGCATTTCAAGGACAAGAGAGAATGGTCCGTGCAAAGCTTGGACCGGTTGCATTGTTGTCACAAAGCGGAACAATGGGAATCAGTTTCCTTGAGACTGCAGATTCTTTTGGTTTATCTAAAATGGTAAGTTACGGAAACAGGTCGGATGTAGACGAGGCTGATATGATTTGGTACTTGGCAAATGACCCGCAAACAAAGGTAATTGCACTTTATGTAGAAGGATTCGGAGACGGACGCAAATTCATCGAGACTGCAAAACGCGTGATGCGAGAGAAGAAAAAGCCCATTGTAATATGGAAGAGCGGAAGAACAGCACTTGGTGCAAAACAAGCTGCATCTCACACAGGCTCACTTGGAGGCTCTAACGCAATTATCCAAGGAGCGTTCAAACAAGCAGGAATAGTTTCAGTAGAAAGTTACCAAGAACTTGCATCTGTTGTCAAGGGACTTGCATGGCAACCACATGCCAAGGGCCCAAGAGTTGCTCTAGTGAGTAATGGAGCAGGCCCAATGATTGGAGCAATCGACCAGTTTGAAAAATACGGATTGGAGCTTGCCAAGGTCACAGAGGCTACACTAAAAGAGATGAAAGAACACTATCCTGCAACATATGTAATTGGAAATGGTAATCCTGCTGACGTTACAGGCGGGGCAAATGCCGACGATTACAGATATGCAATTCAAAAGTTCATGGACGATCCAAACATCGATATCGTAATGCCGTGGTTTGTATTCCAAGATGACCCACTAGAGGAGACAATAATTGATTACCTAGGAGAATTCTCAAAGCAAGGAAAAAAGCCATTGCTTGTAGGTGGAAATGGCGGTCCTTATACACAGAAGGTGTCAGCGCTAATTGAGAAACACGGTGTTCCAGTATATGACGACATTAGAAACTGGGTAGCAACGGGCTCTGCTTTGCACCAATGGGGAAAGCAAAAGCCAGACAAGGTTTAATTTCCTCTAGTTTTTAGAGTCCCAACATGTCTCTTGTTATTGTTTCAAAATCAGATGGAATCTGTACCGTCAAGATAAACAGGCCAGACAAGCTCAACGCCATGAACATGGATGTTGCAAACGATATCATCAAAGTATTCAAAGAAATAGAAACTG
Source organism: Nitrosotalea sp. (assembly GCA_049697075.1). GTDB lineage: Archaea > Thermoproteota > Nitrososphaeria > Nitrososphaerales > Nitrosopumilaceae > Nitrosotalea. The sequence goes on along the minus strand of JBAVVB010000005.1, from coordinate 7,828 downwards.
ACGATTCAGTTAAGGTAGTAATTATCACAGGCGAGGGAGACAAGGCATTCTCTGCAGGTGCAGACATTGCATACATGTCAACTATTACGCCAATTGAGGCCGAAGCATATGCCAAGGTCGGCCATCTTCTAACTTTTACCGTAGAAAATTGCAGCAGGCCAACAATCGCGGCAATCAACGGATTTGCACTCGGTGGAGGATGCGAACTTGCACTTGCATGCGACATGAGAATAGCTGCAGATACTGCAAGGATTGGCCAGCCCGAGGTAACAATTGGAGTCTGTCCAGGATGGGGCGGCACACAAAGACTGCAGAGAATTATTGGAATATCACAGGCAAAGGATTTGATCTACACTGGAAGAATGGTAAAGTCAGACGAGGCAAAAGAGATGGGACTAGTAAACAAGGTTGTCGAGCTTGCAAAATTAATCGAAGAGACTACAAACGTTGCCAAGACGATTGCACAAAACTCTCCCATGGCAGTTAGAATGTCAAAGGTTGCAATAAACAAGGGTAGAAACTCTGATATCGATACAGGTCTTGCACTTGAGCTTTACACATGGGGGCTGTGCTTTACACACCCAGATAGAGCCGAGAGAATGACTGCCTTTGTAAACAAATCAAAGAAATAGAAAAACTGCCTTTTTACTGCCATCCATTCCTAATATGCCCGGTATGAAAAGATTATTATAATTTAGACGCCAAGTCTGATTTATGAGCAATACACAGACAACAAAACTTGTCACAATCACACCAAAGGCCGCAGAAAAGGTAACTGCTTTCATGAAAGAAGAAGCAGAGAAACCAGAGTTTCTGAGAGTATATGTACAGGGCGGCGGATGCTCAGGATTGTCATACGGAATGGGCTTTGAAAAACAACCCGAAGAAGATGATCTCCTGATCGAAGAGAATGGTGTAAAGATGATCGTAGACAGTTATAGTGCTGAATACCTCAAAGGCGCAAATATTGACTACATTGAAAGCCTAATGGGCGCTGGATTTAAGATAAACAATCCAAACGTGACCAAGTCATGTTCTTGCGGTCACTCGTTTAGCACCTCTTAAATTCAGATCTTTTAATTTTTATTTTTTGACATCTGCTGGAAAGAATATTTCAGACCACAATTAGTGTCATGGTAGAAAGTACGTAAGGCACTTTGCGTATGTATCTTGTAATGACTTGCTCCAAAGTAATTGAATCATTAGATTCTACTTCTATGATGACATCGTATAGGCCAAGAACACCTGTGACATTTTTTATTCCCTTTATCTCGTCAAGTTTTCTGATTACCTGCGACTCTTTTCCAGTCTCACAATGAATAGCTACAAATGCCTTGGTCATTGCATGTCATCTAAAGATAAAGAATCGGTTTACGGCCAGAGGCCTCTTGCGTCGTATGCCTCTAAGACTCGTCCTACGGCAAGCACCATGCTTGCTTTTCTCATATCCACATTGTGCTTCTTTGACAAGGCAAGGGTATCATTGAATCCCTTGACAATGTGGTGTTCCATCTTGCCTGCCACTTCGTCAAATGACCAGTAGTATCTCTGCAAGTTCTGCACCCATTCCAAATATGAAATGCATACACCTCCAGAATTTGCCAGTATATCTGGGATGACTGTAATCTTGTTCTTGAACAAAATCTCATCAGCTTCAGGTGTTGTCGGGCCATTTGCCGCCTCTGCAATCATCTTACAATCAACATTTTTTGCAATCTGTGGTGTTATCTGATTTTCAAGAGCTGCTGGTACCAATATGTCACATGTGGTGGTGAGAAGTTGTTCTGTAGTGATCTTTTTGCTTCCTGGGTATCCTACTACACTTCCATTCTTGTTCTTGTATTCTAATACTTTTTTGGAATCTAGTCCCTTTGTGTTTATTATAGAACCTTTAGAGTCACTGACTGCAATTATTTTTGCACCTAGTTTTTCTATGTATTCTGCAGCATATGTTGCTGCATTGCCATATCCCTGCACTACAACCTTTGCGCCTTTTAGTCTCAATCCAAGTTTCTTGGCAGCTTCCCTTACACAGTACGATACCCCAAGACCTGTTGCAACATTTCTTGCCTGGGAACCTCCTATAGAAAGCGGTTTGCCAGTAATTACGCCAGGCTCTCCTTGTCCGTGCATTATACTGTAAACATCCATTATCTGTGCCATCTCCTTTCCTGTTGTGTAAACATCAGGTGCAGGCACATCCTTGCCAGGTCCAATTATTTCAGAAATAGCATATGCATATCTTCGAGTCAGCCTCTCCTTTTCTCCAGCAGAGAGTCTTTTAGGATCACAAATGATTCCACCCTTTCCTCCTCCAAAGGGGACATCTACTATGGAACATTTCCAAGTCATCCACATTGAGAGTGCTTTTACTTCTTCTATTGTTACATCGGGGTGATATCTTATTCCGCCTTTGAATGGTCCCCTAAAATCATTATGCTGAGATCGAAATCCCGTGAAAACTTTGATTCTTCCATCATCCATTTTTATTGGAAGAGAAACGGTCAAGACTTTTTTTGGGGATGCAAGCATCTCGTGTACGCCTGGATCAAGTTTTAAAATCTTTGCAGTAGATGCAAGTTGTTTTAGTGCATTCTGCCATGGATCTATCTTGTTCAAACTTGCAGATTGTCTCCTAGGTATTGTATTTAAATTTGTTGAGAATAGATCGCATCTTACTTAGGTTGCTCAGATCCTTTACCAGTACTTGTCTCTCCTCCAAGTTTTGACGAGATAAGATTTTTCAGATCGTCATCCGTCTTGTCTTTAGAATCTATTCCAAGAGTTTGTGCCATAACCTCTAGTTTTTGCCTCTCCGAAGTTGCTGGACCCTGTATTGGTATGCTAAAATCGCCCTTGGCCTTTTTGATCTCATCTTGAACAATGTTTTTTGTCTTGTTGAATTGCCCCATGATTTTTCCCATCTTTTTTGACACCTCGGGCATGCGTTTTGTTCCAAGCAACATCACTAATGCCACAAATGCTATCATTATCCAGTCATTGCCCATTATGACAAGGGAGAAATCTGTCACGCAATGATTTTGCCCCTTTCCAAAATTAAAGCTTTAGACTACTTGTAAGCGGCAACTATCACTGCGCCCCCCATCATTCCTGTGTCAAACTCAACTCTTGCAAACTTTTCAAGAAGCAGTGATTCGAGTTTTTTATTTTGCGGCCACAATCTGTATGTGTCATAAAGTGCCGCAAATTTCAATCCTAGCTTTCCACCTGCAGCCAGTGCAATAACAGGCAGAAAGACCCGCAAGTAAAATGAGACACCTGCCCTGATCAATGGGTTGTCTGGTTTGCCAAGATCAACAATAACAAATCGTCCCCCTTTTTTTAAGACACGGTGTATTTCAGATATTGCTGTCCGAAGGCTTATTGCATCACGCAACGAGTATCCGCAAATTACTGCATCAAAATTCTCTTCTCGAAATGGCATGTGCTCAAACACGCCACAGGTCAGAGCTGGAGTTTTTGCAAACAGCCTGCTTGTGTTCTTTAGCATAGGCCTTAACGGGTCGTATAGTGTTACCTGAAGATCATCGTTGCAAATTTTCATGGCAGTCTTTGACATGTTGCCAAATCCAGAACCTGCATCAAGAATTCGGTCTCCCTTGTTTACTCGACCACTGATTCCACGCTTCCTAAACTCCAAGTCCTTTCCAAGAGAGATAAACGAGTTGACCCTGTCATAGACTGGAATTATTTGCTCCAGAACATCGAGTACCTGTCCCCAACTACTTCCAAGGCCCACACAAGCCTAGACAGTGATACATATTATATGTCAATCAGGATTTTATTTCCAAGACAGCAGAGCTTACCCCCTCTTGATATGACGGGTATGCAAGATTACATATTTTTGATATTTTGGAGTTTGATGTCTTGACTGATGTTGTAAGCAAGGTTACAAAGTCTGAACCCAGAATAGTTTTTGCAAGAAACGTTGGAATGGTCCCAGGCGTTTTTACACCCAGTTTGGAACATACAAAACTTACAAACTCTGAAAACATGACAGGGTTAGAATCAGTTACGACAAATGACTGGTTTGTCTGATTTTTCTCTGCAATTGATATCAATGCAGATGCAACATCATCCACGTGGACAAAGCTTCTATAATATTTTCCAGAGCCTGGAATTTTAAATGAACCGTTCTTGAGTCTTTCAATCATCATTGACTTGAACCAACCTCCGTTGCCATACACGTCTCCAAGATACACAACACTAAATGGAATTCCGTTTTGCTTGCAGTTGTCTTCAAGATATTTTTGTGCTTCTAGTCTAATCTTGGCATAGTCGGTATTTGGATCCGGGTTTGTGTTCTCGTCTATTGTGTTTCCTTTTGGGTCCCCAAAAGCGCCAAGACCTGAGACATACACAAAGAACTTGGTCTTGTCCTTTATCTTGCTGAACAGGTTAACTGCGCCGTCATAGTTTACCTTTCTCTGTAGTTTCTTGTCTTTCTCGCCGGGCCATGCAGCCGCAAGATGATACACTATATCATATTGATCATCGATAAAGTCAAAGTCAGGATAAGTAAGGTCTCCTGTAACTACCTTAACCTTTGGATTTGGGATTTGTCCTGTACGTGCAAGAGCAGTTACTTCATCTCCCCGCCCAATCAGCTTGTCGACTAATTTTGTTCCTATAAATCCCGTAGCCCCTGTTACAAGTACTACCAACAGCTCAAGCTAGAATTTTCTTGCTTAAATGTTTGACTTGAAGTGAAATTCCACATGTAACTAAAAATTAAATCATACAGTATGTTTCCGTGGTATAGTGCACTCGTGTCCCAAATGTAAATCCAAGTTAGAGGTTCAGAGAACATTTAATCAAAAAATTCTATTTGGCTGTACGCACTGCAAGATTGAAGATGTAATAGACTACAAGAAGAATTTAGATGAAGCTTATCTTGATTTTCTGCTAAAATTTGACACTGGACAGACCCCAACCAAGAAAGAATCCCAGGATACACTAGAGAAAGAAGGTCTGCTTCAAAGTGAAGACGAGATCAAAAAGATGATAGGAGATTCAAAGATTGACGAGTTGACAAGATCAGTACTATTCTCGAAAAAACACTACGTATCACATTTCAAATCAATTGAAGAGCCAGACCCAGAGATGGGCTCTACCGTTGACGACTCTGGATTAGATGAGAGGATCATAGATGTGTTAAAATCAAAAGGAATTGTAAAATTTTACAAATTTCAGGAAGACGCCATTCAGGATATTGTATTTGGAAAAAATGTCGTAATAACTGCGCCAACAGCATCAGGCAAGACAGAGGCCTTTGTCATACCAATAATGCAAAGAATAGTTGATTCAAAGGCGCCAAGGCACAGCGTTCATGCCCTCTTTGTCTATCCAACCAAGTCTCTGTCACGTGATCAATATCCAAAGATAAAGGACATTGCAGACAAGCTCAATCTAGGAATTGCCGTTTTTGATGGAGATACAAAGGAGGCTGAAAGAAAGGAAATCTTGGATACTCCTCCAGAGATAATAATAACAAACTTTGATGTGCTGCATTATCATCTCTGGCATAGGACAAAGTTTGCCACATTACTAAATACAGTAAAGTTTTTGGCAGTAGATGAAACCCACACATATTCTGGAATTTTTGGCTCCAACGTTCATTATATCATCAAGAGGCTAAAGAGAGTATGTCCTAAGATACAGTTTGTGGCATCTTCTGCCACACTTGAAAACGCCCTCTTGTTTTGTCAGGGCTTGTTTGGGGTCGACATGACACAGGTTACAGGATCTGGAAAGAAAGGAAGAATAGAATTTTGCATGCTGTTTCCGTCCCTTGTTACCCAACGCGCCTTGATGATTGACATACTAAAGAAGCTTACATCAAAAAAACGCAAGACACTAGTTTTCAGCAATTCACATCTGAATTCTGAACTTTTGGCCCTGCAGGCAGGACGACAAAAAATAGACATCAAGGTTCACAGAGCAGGCCTGATGGCAAACTATAGGCGGTCAATTGAAAACCTGTTCAAAAACGATAAATTGTTAGCAGTCTCTGCAACCCCAACTCTTGAGCTTGGAATCGACGTTGGAAATGTCGATGGCGTGATATCATCTACCATTCCAGTTAACCGCCTAGTTCAAAGAATTGGAAGAGCTGCAAGAAAAGGCCAGGATGGTTTTGCATTCCTGGTGCTTGGAAATGATCCAATATCACAATATTACAAAAATCATCCAACTGACTACTTTGAGGACACAGAACAAATTTACATAGACCCAAAAAATCCATTTGTTGAAGAATTTCAGGTACTTGCAATGGCCTGTGACAAACCTATTGCAAAACACGAATTGTCAGAACATCGTGATGTAATTCAAAAGCACGCAAATGTTGGAAACCTAGTTCTAGTTGAAAATAGATATGTACCAAACTTTGATCAGATCAAAAGCCTTCTAGAAGACTATAGCATAAGGGGAATTGGCAAGTCAATTGATATTTTCTTAAACGGTAGAAAAGTAGGAGACAGGGTTCTTCCCATTGCACTAGAAGAACTTTATCCATCAGCTGTCTATTTTCTTGCCGGAACAAGATATCGCGTCAAGGATCTTGGATATCCAGAGAACATGTCTGCAAAATTAGAATATCTTCCAAAAAATTACCCGTATTATACAAAGGCACTTACGGAAGAATGGCCAACCATTGAGACAATTTTCGAGAAAAGGCAGGCAAATGGAATTGAGGTAGCATTTTGCAAACTACACATACAAAAACGTGTATACGGCTATGTCAATATCGAGCTTGGCCAAGAGGTGACACAGGGCCAAAAAGTCATTCTTGAGAAGCCATTAGACTATGATTTTGTCACAAAAGGAATTGTCTTCAAGGCCCCAAGACCACTAATCGAGATAGGCAAGTCTGAAAATGAGGAATATACCGAGGCAAGCGGATATCATGCAACAGAGCATGTAGTCATAGAAGGTAGTAACATGATTACAGGAGGAGTATCACAAGACTTGGGCGGGATCTCTCTTGGCACATCAGGACTAATTTTTGTGTACGATTCTGCAATTGGCGGCAATGGTGCAAGCAAGGCATTGTATGATAGACTCGAAAAGGCATTTGATCGTAGTTTGCACATAGTAAAAGAATGTCCCTGCAAAAATGAAGCCGGGTGTCCACGCTGTACCTTTTCATACAGGTGTGGCAACAACAATGAATATCTGCACAAGTTGGCATCTGCTGAGATTCTCCAAAGAATCACAGACGGTGAAGTAACAGAGGTTTCAGAGCCCGTTGAGGGAGACAAGCCTCTAGTCTAGGATTAGAAGACACGGTATCTTTTTCACAAATACCATTCAAAATAATAGAAAATATTAATACGATTTTAGAATGCTAACTATGGAAAAAGTTGCGATTGTCACAGGCAGTTCAAGCGGCATAGGCTTTGAGACTGCACTTGCCTTGGCAAGAAATGGCTATTACACATATGCCACAATGCGCGATACAAGGAAAAGTGGTAAGATACTCGAAGTGGCAAAAAAAGAGGGCCTAAACGTAGAGGTTTTAGAACTTGACGTAGACAAGGAAGAGACAATTAAAAATTCCATAAACAAGATAGTTCAAGATAAAAAAAGGATAGACGTGCTTGTAAATAATGCCGGATATTTCCTAGTCGGTTGCCTTGAAGACCTGTCAATGAAGGACATCAAGGCACAGTTTGAGACTAATTTCTTTGGTGTCGTAAGAACAATTCAAGAAGTCTTGCCAACAATGCGCATGCAAAAGTCTGGAATCATAGTAAATGTGAGTTCAGTTGCCGGAAGAATTGGATTTCCTGTAACGCCTGCCTATATC
>JBAVVB010000004.1:0-2056 GCA_049697075.1 Nitrosotalea sp. | reverse complement strand
GGTACTAGTAGTATCATTATAGAATCATCTATGTCATATCATAGAGAAAAAATTAGAATCTTTTTCACAATGGTTGTAACGTGAAAAAAAATCACGTAATGGACAAAAAAATATGATCTTGGGATCTTTTAGGTTGTATTAAAACTGAAATTAGGAAATGTCAACTCTACTACAAAAAGAAATCAAAGTAAACAAAATTCTTTCCACAAGTGCTTCACAAGCCAAAGCACTTGATGATGACGCAAGGGTCAGGATTCTGCAAATACTATACCACAAGCAACTATCAACAGATCAGATTGTGGTAGAATTACACAAAGAAGGATGCAAAAAAGCAACCACTACAATAAGACATCACCTGGATGTCCTAAAAGAAGCCAAGCTTGTTGAAATTGTCAAGATGGAAGAGGTTCGCGGTGCAGTTTTAAAATACTATGGAACATCGGTAAGAGTTTTGGGACACAAGCTTCCGCCAAATTTTGAAAATGACTTTTCTAAAACAATAGTTGACGCATCTGTCAAGCTAGAAAAAGTAATCAAAAACATAGCCCAGACTGCAGGCTCTAAAATGAAGAAAAAAAGTAATGCAAAAAATAACTCAGAGCCAAATTACGAAGAATACCTTTTGGTGGAAATTGTAAATCGGGCAATGGCCAAAGTGTTCGAAGAAAACGGCTCAATGATTCAAAAATAGACTAGGTAACCTCTATTGCAAAAATTGCTCTAGTTTCGGGATTCTGCAAGGCCTTTATTATTTGTCTTGGGATAGAGTCAGATGCCGCATCGCAATTTGTGGCCATGGTTCTAGGGCAAGTAAAAGCGCTTTTTCTAATTACTATATCATGAGGGTTTGTCAGAGTCAGCTTCTCGCTTCCTCTGCCTTTTACTTTGAATGAAAAATCTTTTACCGTAATAGTACAGTCAACACTAGATTTTGAATTTTGCAAAAGCATTTTCATTTTCTCTGGCAAGTCACGGCATCCAGAACTTGCCCCAACTCCAACGATGCAATCTCCATTTACCGTAAGATGTGGCTCTGTTGTTATCTCGATTGTTTTTGGATGAAGTGATCTTATGTTTTCATGACCATGGAAAGGGATCTCAAAACGCATGATTTCCTGCTCGTATAAACTTAAATTAAACCTTCAAAGGTAGAATTTTGAAATGCTTCCAGCAGCAGCAGGTTATGATAGAGCAATTACTGTATTTTCTCCTGATGGCAGACTTTACCAAGTAGAATATGCTATTGAAACTGTAAGAAGAGGAACTCTTGCAATAGGCATCAAAAGCAAAGATGGACTAATTATAGCCGTTGAAGAAAAACCAAGAAAATTACAAAACTCTGATGTCACTCAAAAAATATTTCAAGTCGACGATCACATTGGTGTAGCAGCAGCAGGATATATCCCAGATGCAAGATCTCAGGTAGATAACGCTAGATTCTTTTCACAAAGCAACAGGATGATCTATGACGAACCAATCGAGGTAGAGTCTGTTGCAAAACACTTGGCTGATCAGTGCCAACAATTTACCCAGTATGCAGGAGTAAGGCCGTTTGGCGTTGCATTGATAATTGCAGGCATTGACAAAAGTGGAAGCACTATATTTCTCACTGATCCAAGCGGTACCTACATTTCGTATGACGCTGTTGCAATAGGCGCAGGCTCAGACCAAGTGACAGAATATCTTGAAAAACACTACAAAAAAGACATGTCACTTGAAGATGCCGCAGCACTTGCAATCGAATCAATATATCTTGTAAGTGAAGACAAGGACGGAACAACGCATATCAAGATGGCTCACATTCTAAATGACGCCAAGCTCATGACAAAAACTCCAGAAAAAGATATTGAAAAGTATGCTGTCAAAGCCAAAGAGAACTTTGCCAAGAGACAGCAAAAGTAACATCTCTAGCATTTTATAGCGCAACAAAGTTATTTGCAATATTGAAAATCTCAATCGCTATTCCAGATTCAACACTAATGGAAGAGCCATCTCCTCTTGGGCAAGCATTAAAAATCTCTGACATTGGACGCGCCTGTTCCGTGTTTAAGGTAAA
>JBAVVB010000003.1:0-12090 GCA_049697075.1 Nitrosotalea sp. | reverse complement strand
CTGTACGATGGCTTGGTTAATGACAGTGCCATATACCACGGAAACTAGCATTGAGAGCGCGGCTGCTCCGGCAAAGATGCTAATATCAAGCCAGCTTCTTTTATGTCGAAGCTCCATTAGGTCAGGTCCCCACTCGTCCAATCTTAGATTTGTTTTATGAAAGCTCATTAAAGAAAGAAATCCAAATGATTTTGCCTATTTTATCAACTCCTTTTACCTTTCATTGATGATGTACTACATGATATCCTGAGCGAGGGACTTTGCTATGGATATAGGCGTAATCATTGCAGCCTTTTCATTCTTAAATTTGGATTTGCTACGATTATCACCACTTAATAGTAATAAACCCGTGAACCAATAATGCCTGCAAGTACAATCATAATTGGTGCTGCAATTGCGGCAGTTGCTATCGCATACTTTTACATGAGGAGTAGAGGAAAACTTTCTAAAGCACGCAGTGTGGGGATTCCACTGGTAGGAATAGGCGCAACCGTTGCAGCTTTTGGTATAATCTTCTTTTTACAGGGAAATTCGATTGTAGGACCTCATTCGTCTTTCATGTACTCTAATCCAAAATGGATTGTAAACGGTGGAGTGATAGCTGCTGCAGGTGCGGGAATTATTGCATTTGGAATTGGGCTTAGCTTACGACGCCCAAGGTCATAGTAGACCTGACCTTTTCCATCTTTCTTATCTTCTTTGTAATTAGGTTATCCAGCTGGAGATCAGTGCTTGCTTCTGCTTCAACGACAATGTCGTAATCACCATAGACAACTCTCGCGTCCTTGACTTTTTCCATGTGTTTTATCTTCTCCACTATCTCGCCTTCTGCGCCAAGTTCGCAGCCAATCAATATGTATGCTTTTTCCATGGTATTATAACCAAATACAGCTTTAAAATCTTACTTGAAATGAGAGGGATCTTTTGTTCTTGATGGAAATTTGGAAGGTAGGGTTCATTTGCTACATTTTATTGTAAATTGGGAATTAATTCTAGAGTTTTTAAATGACCCTATATCTAACAAGCCCTATGGGACTTTTTGGAAAAGCAAAACCAAAAGACGAGAATGTGGAAAAACTGAGTGTCATATTTGACAAGTTCGAGTATCCACATCTTGAGAAACTATGTGTTGATGTCATAAAAAAATCTCCAAAATCTCCAAGCGGAGAACATCCTGAAAGAATACAGTATCTCGAGTTTATCTGGGAGCAATATAAAAAGGGCATAGTAACTTTTCAACAAGTCGAGGATTTTGCAATAAATGAGCAAATCATACCAAAAGGTTTCTTTGATTAGCTTTTTGTCTTTTTGGCCTAATTGATAATTTCCAGAGTTTTGAGAACATTTGTTTTGAGATCATAGACTCGTATCAAATGATTGTTGGTGTCTGAAATGTATAGCCTGTCTTGGTAGAACTTGACATCGCTTGGCTCGTAGAGTCCAAGAGAATCACAACTTGGATCATCAAGTCTGCAAATTCCAGACATGCCTTGCTTTCCAATTACCGTTGTCACATTCTCATTTTTCAAATCTATGGCCCTTAGTACCGAGTTGTAGGTATCGGCAACAAAAACTTGGTTTGATGTAGCACACAATCCGAGTGGGTGCTGGAAGAGTGCTTCATCATGGTGTCCATCTTTGTATCCAAAGGAAAAAAGCCCTTGTCCTACAATTGTTCTAACATAACCTGACTGGAGGTCTATCTCGCGAATTGATGAAGTTTCACTGTCTGAAAAATATAACCTGTCATCCCAGATTGAAAGACCGCTTGGCTGCGCTAGCTGTGCCCTCATCCTGTCCCCATCTATGATATTTTCATAACCATTTCCTGCAAAAGGATGTATCATGTCTGTCTTGGTATCATATGTCCATATCTGATGGTTTCCTGCCATGGCAATGAAAATGAGATTATCTTTTGTAGCTACATCCCACGGTGAAGAAAGCGATGTATCTTTTCCTTTTCCACCACTTGACATCCAAGGTCCTTGTTTTCCGGTACCTGCAACTGTGGTTACTTTGCTTGTAGTCAGGTCTATCTTTCGTATGGCATGATTTTCAGTATCGGCAACAAATATTGTGTTGTCTTTGAAAACTATTCCTTGCGGCCTGAAAAATGCGGCATCTGCAAAATTTCCATCGACCAGTCCTATCTTTCCACTTCCTATGATCTGCTCAATCTTACCTGTCATGTCTGTCACGATAATTCGATTGTGATTTGAATCCGAGATTGCTATCTTGTCACTTGATATGGATAACTTGCCGGGATAAGAAAGAGTTGTCTTGTCTTGGGGAATGTGACGAATAATTTTGATTGGCACCTTGGCAAAATCTCCACTTTTGCCATGTTTTTCCAGAAGGACATCTATTGTATCCTCTATCACTTCCTTTTGACCCTCACCTGATTGCTTGTACACTATGGTACCACTTGGATCAATGATTACAATTGTAGGCCAGCCGCTGATGTCATATTTTTGCCAGATTGCCATCTTCTTATCTACTAAAACGGGATGTGAGATCTCATATCTTCTCACGGCCTGCTCTATGTTATTTCTGTCTTGTTCGTTGAAAAATTTTGCAGAATGAATTCCGATGAATACCACTGGCTTTCCCTCGTATTTTCTTTCAAGTTGGGCAAGAACAGGCAATGTATGCATGCAGTTTATGCAGCAATACGTCCAAAAGTCTAGAACAATCACATGCCCCCTGAGTTTCTCAAGTGAGAGAGGCTCGTCTGAGTTAATCCAGTCAAAATTGGACGGAAATTCTGGAGCCTTTGTTACTTTGGTGTAAAACTTGTCGAACATGTTTGCATATTGGAGAAATGACAATAAAAATTATGACACTGATAAATTGGCAGTTGATTTCACATTTTCTTAGAAACCAGCTGCAACAGGATCAAATGGTTTGATTATTTCTCTTAGCAACATGGTTGCATATGACCCTCTTGAAAGTGTGAAACTTACATGTGGCGGGCTTGATGCAAAATCTCTGCAAAGCATGACGGCATGCCTGAATCCTCCCTCTCCACTTATTTCTTGCATCTCTTTTACAAAGAAATCTTTTGGACTCATCTGCTCCTCGCCAAGTATTTTTGATATCTGGTAATCAAATCTGTTTCTCTTTGAATAAGAGTATCCGACAAGAGGTATGGCAAGCTTTTGTTCTGGATCATTTTGATATCTGCCGAGATTGTCGTCCTTGTCATAACACACGTCATCTGCTTGCGGCGCAAACAGATTCTCGCCCATCTCGTATGCCATGCTGACAGTTCGATTGAAGATAAAAGATTGATATGCCTCTACAAAAAATCTTCTCAGAGAAATTGGTATGGCACGCAATGCCTTTAGTGCATCACCCTGCTCTATCATCTCTTTGAGGACAAGTCTCTCGGTGTCCATCTGTGGAGGTACGTCATCGAAAACCTTTGAATAGTTTGCCTTGTCCTTGAGTGCCTCCCTGATCTTGTTGTTTTCAGGAAAATCATACTCTGAGGTTGATGCAAGTATGACTTCAACGGCTAGGTCAAAATTTCTCTGCAACATTGCCTTTCCTATGAGATGTGATACTGCTCTTCTGCTCCCAAATCTCTGGTATCCGTAAAAGTTTAGGATCTTGTCATACTTGTCAAAACCTGAAATCTTTGCAAAATCTGCATCCTCTATCTTGATCTTGAAATGATTTCCAATCATGTCCTTTTTTGTAAGGGGCTTTTGAACAAAGCCGATTCTTTCAAGCGTATACCTGTTTGTCGTTATGGTTTCATGCATGCGTGAGGTATTCATGTCGCAAACAAACTGCTCAGTTGTGGCATTTGCATCCTTTAGGCCAAGGGCCTTCAATCGTAGGCCCTGTTTTTTTAATATGTCTGAGAGGGCATGGTTTGTATCAATTCCAGATTTTTTTAATCTAAAGACTGCATAGTTTCCGGACTGTGAAATCTTTGCAAGTGTCTTTTCGCGCAAGACTTCGGACACAAAGAATTGGTCTTGACTGGTTCGTATCTTTCCTCCCGTACCCTGTGTATTGGTGCAATAGGTGGAAATTCCAATTAAATTGTCTAGTTTTGGGACCACTTCTTTACTGTATGGTAACTGTGATGAATTGTGACATTGTTACATCTTGGTATCTTGCCGCAACCACCACCTTGTAGGTACCTGAAAGCGCAAAATCGTCAGCAGACAGATTTACTGGTATGGTTTTTTGTTTATCTAGTGTTATTGTTTCATTGGTTGGTGTAACGCTAAGGTCTTGCGCATCTGCTGTTTGTTGTGTAAGTATATCCACTGTACCATCTAGCTGCTCACTTGGGCTGAGTGTAATATTCACAGTTTCGTTCTGACCTCTGTGCAGGGTGACTGCTGTAGTAGATGCATTCAGAACAAGTGGTAGTGGAACAGTTGGGTCTAGCATGCCAATGTTATTTTCAACCCATTCTGGAAACCAAACCTTGTTGTTTGCAACTGTAAAGTCAAGCACTTGGGCCACTCCACAATCTGTCTGGTTACCGCAATCTGACCAGTTGGGATTCTTTGATGGTACCAAATATTCTACAAGAGATTCTTTTACGGGGTCAAACACCGCTAGTGAGTTTGCTACTTGTTCGTTGAACCAAAGTCTTCCTTGGTCATCGAATTGATTCCAATATGGCCTTGTAATTGGGGTCTTTATCAGCCCTGAGACATTGCCATACGTCGAGAGTTGTGGTGGTGGAGTGATATATTTTGTAAATTGTTGAGACTGTGGATCAAAACTAACAAACATGCTACTTGCAGTATCTGTCAGCCATATCTTGCCATTGGACTCAATTGAGAGTCCGTTTGGTGCAAGTATTCCAGTAGGAAGTGTATAATTTGAGAACTGCGAAGTTTGTGGGTTATAGCTTACAAGAAGACCTCCCAGTTGGTAGTTCCACACTGTATACCAAATTTTGTTTGCAGAGTCAACTGCCATGTCACTTGTAAAATTATACTCTCCAGGAGAGATGATATTGGTCGTAGTCAAGTCATTACCGTTTTGGTCTGTACTGAAAACGGCAACTTTTCTTCCCGTAAAGTCATTTACCATGATATCAGAACCATCTGGCTTTAGTATTTGAGGAAATGATTCTGATTGATTTGAAGTCTTTGGAAATATGAAACTTGAATAATTCTTTGACTGGGTGTTAAATTCCCATATCAAGCTGTGTTGTGAGTCACTAAACCAAACGTTTCCGTCGGGGGCATAGTATATTCCCCACATCATTGATTTCTCTCCTTTTTGCCATAGTGGGTTATCAAATTCATGAAATGAATCTGTGGCGGGAATAAACTCTCCAATATTTCCAGTATTAGATTCGGTAAACCAAACATTTCCAGAAGGATCTGTAGTAGCCGCAAGAGGCTGGGTGCAAAGCGTTGGAACCTTGAACTCTGTGATGTATTTTGATGACTCTGTATTGTTATCACTTTGGCAAAAAGTTGTTCTCTTGTCAGGAGAATAATTGTCCTCGGGAGTTCCAGTCAAGGCAGCTGGTGGAGTGGTCTGTTGTGGGTTACCATGAAAGTAGCCTGCTCCCACTACCGTAATAGTTGAAATTATGAAAATTGCCATAAAACTAAAAGCAAAAAGCTTTTTTGTATTCTTCTTCACAGGAAGAGGGCAGTTTTTACCTCGTTATATTTTATACGTAGCAGGTTTTTGGTCTTGCCCCTTTGCGGTCTTGACATCATTCCTGTCTCCATTTTGTCGTCTTTTACCTCGATATAGTCAGCGTGGAAAAAGACTGTTACCTTGTATAACAATTGTGAACTTTGTTCTGCAAGACAAATATTAAACAAAGAGATGGTTACTCTATATGTCAAACGACGATCTTGAGAGAGTAACGCTTTTGGAAGTGATACTGAGTAGAGGGGTTCAGGCGCTCTCAAGAGTTGAGCTTGAACGTCTACACACTCTTTTAGAACAAAAAGATTATGGCAATGACGCCAAAGCACAAAAATCAAAAAAGAAACTTCTCAAAAAAATCTCAATTGCAATTTATGATAAAGACGAAAAATATGGCAATTCATTTAAAATGAGCTAGGGGACAAGTCAGGCGATGGTTCTATGGGATGTCATACATGCAATATTTCATGATACTGTGTTCATAAAATATGGTCTTGTCGGTCTTTTCTTCAATGGAATGTTTTCTTCATTTATTCCAATTCCAACTGAAATCACCACCTCGACTCTGCTTTTGGGAGGTGCAAAACCGTTTCATGTCTTTGTAGTTTTGACAATTGGTTCTATAATTGGTGGTTACATTGCATACTATCTTGGATATAATGGGAGACTGATAGGAAAATTTCGAAAATCTACCCCAAAATATGAACAAAAAAGCGTAAACATGATGACAAAGTATGGCTGGAGCACAGTAATTTTTATCTCTCCCTGGATTCCAATACTTGGAGATATCGTATCTATAATAGCTGGGACCAAAAAATATAACATTATAAAATATTCTATTGCAATGACAACTGGAAAGACAGTAAAATCAATTGCAATAGTATTCTTTAGCGTGCATTTCTTGCACTTGCTATTTCACATTCTGCATTAGAAGGTATATTACTTGTATCTTGGAACCAAATATTGTGAAATCTGTTTTACCAATTAACTATGATCTGGAATTTGAGCCAGACTTTGACAAATTCAAGTTTAGAGGAAAAGAAAAAATTCTCATAAAGGTATCAAGACCGACACGACAGATAGTTCTACATTCGGCAGAACTTGATATTCAAGACTGTACTGTACTCTGGAATGAAAAAAAGATAAAGGCAAAAGTAAGGCTTGACGAGAAAAATGAGGAACTTGTTCTAGATATACCGCAAAAAATATCTGGCAGGGCTGTACTTTTGATTAATTTTGTAGGCACGCTAAATGACAAACTGGTCGGTTTTTACAGGAGCAAATATGACTACAAGGGAAAAGAAAAGTACCTTGCAACTACACAATTTGAGGCAGCAGATGCAAGGCGTGCGTTTCCGTGCTGGGATGAGCCAGAAGACAAGGCAACATTTGATGTATCGCTTATAGTGGACAAAAATCTAACTGCACTCTCAAACATGCCTGTTGTATCAAAGAAGAAACTTGACAAGAAAACATCATTTCGATTTGACACAACCCCTGTAATGTCTACATATCTTCTGTATCTTGCAGTAGGAGAGTTTGAGTTCTTGCAAGGCAAACTGGGCAAGACTCTAGTTAGAATTGTCACAACCCAGGGAAAGAAAGAACAAGGCAAGATGGCCCTTGTATTTACAAAACAATTCCTGTCATACTTCCAAAAATATTTCAAGATTTCATATCCGTTACCAAAGCTTGACATGATAGCAATTCCAGACTTTGCGTCTGGTGCAATGGAGAATTGGGGGGCAATCACATTTAGGGAAACCGTACTACTGTATGATCCAAAGACGTCATCCACTGATACGATGCAACATATTGCTGAAGTAATAGCGCACGAGATTGCACACCAGTGGTTTGGCAATCTTGTTACCATGAAGTGGTGGAACGATCTATGGCTTAACGAAAGCTTTGCTACTTTTATGGCAACAAAAGCAGTAGACAAGATTTATCCAGAATGGGATTTCTGGGACCAGTTCCTGATATCTGAGATGACAGGAGGACTAAGTCTTGACTCGCTAAAATCTTCTCATCCAATAGATGTTAATGTAAAAAGTCCTGCAGAGGTTCGGCAGATATTTGACGAGATTAGCTACAATAAGGGAGGAAGCGTTCTCATGATGCTAGAGAATTTCATTGGACCTGAAAATTTCCAAAAGGGAATGCATAGCTATCTCAAAAAACATGCATACTCTAATGCCACAACAGAAGATCTCTGGAATTCTCTGGGTGCTGCATCAAGAAAACCGGTGCGCCAGCTGATGAATACTTGGGTGAGGCAGATTGGGTATCCTATAATTGAGGCAACAGCAGTTGATTCAAAAATAAAATTATCACAAAAGAGATTTTTGCTTGAAAATGACGACAAGTCACGCCCTGGAAACTGGATGATTCCAATCTCAATTAGAATGGGAGATAAAGTGGTAACAAAGATGATGCGTGGCCCTGTCACTATACCATATACTGGCAGATGGTTCAAGGTAAATGATGGCCAGAAGGGATTCTACAGGGTAAAATACGATGAGGCCGCACTAGATGCACTAGGAAAACTAGTAGAAGAAAAGAAGATATCAAATCTCGATCGCTGGAGCATCCATCATGACTTGACTGCATTGGTGATATCAAACCAGTACCCACTCAAGCACTATCTGGACTTTGTAAGGCATTATGAAGAAGAAGATGACTATGTTGTATTATCTGATGTCATTGGATTTTTGAACTTTTTGTATGTCTTGCTTTCTGGGGAAAAGTTCTGGGATGAGATAAAAGAGTTCAATCGATATTTCATGAATGTTGTATTCCAAAGGATAGGATGGGATAAAATCAAAGGTGAAAAGTCCACATATGCATTATTGAGAAGCGGCCTGATAAGCTCCCTTGCAAAACTAGATGATAAAGAAATAACAGAAGAGGCCAAGTCTAGATTCTCAAGCACTCTCAGATCAGGCTCGCTAAATCCCGATCTGCGAAGCGCGGTATACTCTACTGTTGCATGGGACGGAAACCCTAGTACGTATCAACAAATGGTTGGCCTGTATCGCAAGGCGCCAACACAGGAAGAGAAGATAAGATTTCTTGGCTCGCTTTCAAACTTTAAGGAAGAAAGACTGCTTGCCAAGACTCTGGCCTTTACATTATCAAAAGATGTGAGGACGCAGAATCTCTTTATGCCAGTTGCAAGGATGGTTGCAAATCCATATGGAAAAGAGTTGGTATGGCCATGGATTAAAAAGAACTGGAAAAGCCTTGTCAAGAAATTTGGTGTGGGCAATCCATTGCTTAACAGGATAATTGGAAGCGTATCTGTTATGGCAGACATGGAACGTGAAAAAGAAGTTCGTAGCTTTTTTGCAAAACATCATGTTCCGGGAACTGAAATGAAACTTGCTCAGAGTCTTGAAAGAATAAGAATACATGCCAAGTTTCTCAAAAATGTAAGAAAAGAATTTGGGCAATAGCTTTTCTTTTTTGAAATAAAATTCTCAATGTTTTAATAGCGTCTCAAGTCAGCAAAAGCTAATGGCAAATCCGTCTCCACAAAAGCTCAGGGCAATATCGATAATGTTTCTTGTAGCAGGTGCTTGGGGGCTTTCAATGGGAATGTTTTATTTCAAAAATCCAAGTTTTCCTCTTGCTGCACTTGGAGTGATAAACCTCGTACTAGGAGTCTTCTTGGGATTTCGACAGCTAAGAAAAGGCGATAACACCACAATTCGAAAAAAAGAAAAATAAAAATAGATTATACAACATTTTGGATCTCTTTTTATAATTTGATATCATGAAAGTAGGGATGGCTGATGTAAGCATAGGCACATTGCTTAGAACCGAATGGATCATTCCGATATTTCTTGGCATGATATTTCTTGCCTCATTACTTGCAAAAAAGATCAGGTTGCCATATACCATGATCCTAGTAGGAATAGGAATAGCGGTATCCCTTATACACACATCAGGATTTGGCATTTTTAATACTTCTACGTTTCACGTGGACCCAAAATTAATCCTGTATTTTATCGTGCCACCTCTAATCTATGAGGCCATGATGAAAATAGATCGTGAACAATTCAAGGCAATACGAATTTCATCATTACTGCTTGCAACCCTTGGCGTGGTTCTTGCTACAATAGTGGGCGGGTTCCTGCTCTCATATGTTGCAGGCCTGCCAATTATTGTTGCGTTTGCATTTGCAGCACTAATTGCACCTACAGATGCTGCCATTGTAATTCAAGTATTCAAACAAGTCAAGGTGCCAAAGGCGTTGATAATGCTCATGGAATCAGAAGCAAGCTTTAACGATGCTGCAGGTCTTATCCTCTTTTCTTCTATTATTGCAATAGCCACAGCTCAAGGTTCTGCACTAATGTCGCCTGAGACTATTGGGCAGATAAATGTCAATATTTTGGAACAGATGGGACACTTTGCCATTGTATTTTTTGGTGGAATAGCTGTAGGTCTTGGGTTTGCATTGGGCGCAAGATTCCTCTTCAAACTTATGGACGAACCTCTTGCAGAGACTGCTCTTTCTGTTGCTGTCTTGTTTGGTTCTGTGGTTGTTGCAAATGCACTGCAACTTTCTGGTCTAGTTGCAGCAGCTGCAGCTGGACTATACTATGGTAATTTGATCATGAAGGGAAAGGGAATAATGAGCGAAAAAACGCTAATGTACAGTTCGCATTTTTGGGAGATTATTACCTTTTTTGCAAACTCGGTAGCCTTTTTGTATCTTGGACTGAGTATGGATGTTCATGACTTGGGCAAGAATCTGCCATTGATTGCAATGGCATTTGGTGTGGTATTGGCAGCACGAGCCGCATCCACATATCCAATACTTGCTGCAACCAATAGATTTACACATGAAAAATGGCCAAATGCATGGAGACACGTAGTAATGTTAGGTGGAATGAGGGGCGCTCTGTCTGTTGCACTTGTAGCAACTCTTCCAGACAGCAATTTCAAGGACATCTTGGAGCCTATAACATTTGGAGTAGTTCTCTCGTCTTTGATAGTCCAGTATCCATTGCTATCAAGGTACATCAAGAAAGCATTTCCTCAAACTACTGTACATCAATAAATCAGTATACCATCATTGAGAAATTTACTGTAATTGCAAGATTGTCAAAATTATGCTTGGCATCAGGAT
This sequence comes from Nitrosotalea sp., assembly GCA_049697075.1. GTDB lineage: Archaea > Thermoproteota > Nitrososphaeria > Nitrososphaerales > Nitrosopumilaceae > Nitrosotalea. The sequence goes on along the minus strand of JBAVVB010000003.1, from coordinate 1,310 downwards.
TTAATTTATTGAATCTGACTTGGTGTAAACTTAAATCACCAAATAATCTATCAATACTAATCATAGTATCAAATTGACACAAAATCAAAGTGAATCTATTGGAATGGTAACAGAAGGCAAGAGTTATGCCAAACTAGGCAAGCATAAGAACGCCATATCTTTTTTTGACAAGGCTCTAAAGGGTGATCCAAAAAATGTGGATGCACTATACTACAAAGGAATGTCTCTTATTCAGTTAAAGAAAAGCAAAGATGCAATTGCATGTTTTGAAAAGATACTTGAGAAAGACCCAAACCATGTATTGGCTTTGAACAATCTGGGAAATTCATATGCTGAACAACAGCAATTTGAACGAGCTATAAACCTATACGAAAAGGCATTGAAAGTGGATCCAGCTTATGTGCCAGTTCTCTACAACAAGGGCATTGCAGAAATAGGAGTTGGAAAGTACGATGAAGCACTTTCGTGTTTTAACAAGTCCTTGTCTATTGAACCTGAAAATGTTTCTGCCACTTATTTTAAGGGTCTTGTACTTGGAAAACAAAAGAAACACAGCGACGCATTATTGTGTTTTGATAAAGTGATAGAAAAAGAACCAGAAAATTTTGAAGCCTTGTTTTACAAGGCCGCAAGTCTTGCAGAGCTTGGCAAACACCAAGACGCAGTTGTACTGTTTGATAAAGTCTTAAAAGACAATCCAAAAAATGGCACAGTAATATATTCAAAGGCAAGAAGCAAGGCAGAACTTGGAGAGGACCGTGAGGCACTTGAATTGCTTGCGCAGGCAATACTGTACTATGGAAAGACGATAAAGGGATGGGCAGTCAAGGACTCTGTATTTAATAGACTAAAAGATGATCTGCGATTCAAAGCAGTTGTGAAATAATAATGTCAGAAGACTTGCTAAAAGACGTGAAAACCCTTCTTGCCTCTGGCAAGGGAGACACAAAGAGACTGCGTGAAATACTGGATTCAATAAAACAGAAAAGCCCAGTCTACATGTCAGATTACAAGTATATTCAAAGTCTAATTTCGGGGCAATCACAGGAAAATAACACAGAAATCAAGTCAAAAATCCCAGAAGATGTAAAAGCAGACAACCCGATAGAACTTCTCAGGATAAGGCTTGCAGAAGGAAAAATAACAGTAGATGAGTTTCGAGAACTAAAAAAAGCTATAACTGGATTCTGAATTTTTTTCCAAAAGAATGATTCCTTCTTAATTTTTAAATTTAAAAAAGAATTATTTGTAATATCTATGACGCGTTCAAGCGCAATGACCTTATTTGCATGTCTAGAACAATCAAGTAT
>JBAVVB010000002.1:0-8985 GCA_049697075.1 Nitrosotalea sp. | reverse complement strand
CACCCCTATGGTCCGTAACCAAATTTTCATCGTTGACATAGAAAGTGATGACTGTACCTGGAGTAGCGGATTGCGCATAACAAATTGAGATTGGTAGTAAAAGCAAAACTATTGCAAGATATTTCATCACATCATTTACAGCAACATATGTATAATTATATCTCATGATGACTCTGATTTAGAGGCATTCAGGAATCGGTCTGCGTTGTCGACTATCTTCTTCAAACGCGGGCGCATTAATTCTAGATCGTTCTTTGATAATCCCTTGTAAAACATCTTCCTTAATTGAAGAATTATCTCTATAATAGAATCAACAATAGATTCAGATTTTTTTGTAAGATATAGTCTGTTGTTTCTCCTATCTTTTGGATCTGGCTTTCGTTCAAGTAATCCATTTTTTTCCATCTTGTCGATGACAGGCACGAGAGTACTACCGTCAACATAGATTTTATCAGCAAGTTCCCTTTGGCTAAGCCCATCAAACAAATTTAGCGCTAAAATAATCTTCCATTGACTGGATGTTAATCCTAGTTTACTTTTGATCTCATACTCTGCGGCGCCCTCCATCGATTTTGATGTAAGAAAGATCAGTGTTCCAATGCTATCGTTTAGATCTAATTTGCGCATGTTTTATGTTGTATTAGGTGGTATACAAATCATTCGTATACAAATAAGTTATATACTATAAAACAAAATACAAGTCATGGTAGAGCCAAAAAACCATAGTCACCTCATCACTGTAATAGTTACATTAATTGCGTTGCTAGATGTCAATATGCAATGTGTTACACATGCAAGTTACACAATGCAGGCAGATGAAGTAGGCCATGCCGCGACTTAGACCGGTATATAGATCAAGAAATTTTATTTTCGGTTTGATAGCAGTTATCGTACTAGTTCCAAGCATGCCATCATCATATGCTGATCGCGTAATTGATGTACAAACAGTAGCAAATGTGAAAGAACAATCATTGCTTGCAGCTATATCTGACCTGCAAAATTATCCACAGATCTTTCCTGATAATGTAAAATATGTCAAGATATTAAACAATCAAACAAACTTGGTAGATATGAACGCAGGCATAAATGGTGTTTTCTTTGACACTCAAGCAGTGTATCAACAATCGCCAAATGGCACATACACAGTACAAGTGATATCAGGAGATCTCAATGGAACCACGTTGACAACAGAGTTGAACAAAACATGGGGCTTTAATGGTACACCTGGAATGGGAACCATAGCAAACATTAGTTTGGATTTGAAGACATCTGGGTTTCTCTCGTGGATGCTGAGTTTTGTTCCCAATAGCTCGCTCAACTATGCACTTCAAGATGGAATTAGCAAGTTTGTGGACTATGCCGAGCAGAACTAAGTTTAGAAAACCTTTGCCTTCATTGATATCAATTGGTTTTGTGTAGTTTTGGTTTTAACTTGGAGTTTTTTTTCAATAATTCCAAAGCAAGGGCTTTGTTGTTTAGAGCAATGTCATATTTTTTATCAATTTTGAGAGCAGAGTTAAAACACTTGATAGCATCTTTTAACAGGCCAAGCTCTCCAAGAGACAGTCCCTTGTATGCTATTGCCATGGCATATCTTGGCTGAATCTTAAGAACCCTATCATAGCAATCAACTGCATCATGATACTTGCCCAGAGTATGAAGTGCGGAGCCCTTGTTTACAAGCGCATCTACATTATTGGAGTCTATTTCAATGGCAGCGTCGTAACACTTGACTGATTGTTTTACTTTACCCAAGTTTTGAAGTGTGACGCCTTTATTTATCAAGGCAGCCACATTGTGTGGCTCCTTGTATAAGACAAGATCATAATATTCCAAGGCAAGCGTATACTCACCTTCTTCACACAATTCATAGGCCTCATTTAGAAGAGAGGAATTTCTCATCTTTTCGTACTATAAAACCTCAAGATATTATTCTTTTAGTAGATAGCATGTTTATTCCCAGTCAACAATTGGTTTCTTTTCCAAACTAAAAAAACAATCTACTACAATGTCACTTGTGTTAATTTACTTGCATATTGTCTATTCATGCTTTAATACGATTTTCACACATGTATTGGACGGAATCATTCGTAAAATGAGTCAATTTAACAAACTAATGAATGGAAGATCTAAATTCACAACAGTCTTTAAGGGATTTTTAGTGCGAGATTTTAATGCCTACAATAGTCTTCGACTTTGACGGTACCATAGCAGACACCCTATCTGTCGTGATAAAAATAGCCAACAAGTTTGCTGACCATTATGGATATCGTAAGATACCTCTGAGCGATCTTCCAAAACTTCGAGAAAAAAAGCCCAGTGAGGTGCTAAAGCATTTGGGAATTTCAATCTTTAAGCTACCCATTGTTGTGAGAAAAATAAGATTTGAGATGAACAAAGAGATAGTTCACCTACAGGCTGCCGTAGAGATTAGAGATGCGCTTGTAAAGCTAAGAGAGAACGGATGTGTGCTTGGCATACTAACTACGAATTCAAGAGAAAACGTCATGGAGTTTTTAAAAAATAATGATTTGCAATTGTTTGATTTTGTATATACTGGAAGGGCAATGTATGGCAAGAGCAGATTACTCAAAAAATTGATGAAAGAGAAAACAATACCCCATAAAGATCCAATTTACGTAGGAGATGAGATAAGAGATATCGAGGCAGCAAAAAAGGCAGGCATCAGAGTCATTGGCGTTTCATGGGGATACAATACAAGGGCCGCACTTCAAAAGGCAAATCCTGACTATATTGTAGAAAAACCAGAAGAGCTTCAAACGATTATTCTAAGTAATAACTAATTGCAGATCATAGTCCTAAGGTTTTTAGAGACATTGAGTGTATCACGTAATTAAATTGAGTGCAGACGTTACAGAAGAAGAAAAAAAGGCACTCACTCCAGACTCTGGATTTAACCTATGTGGTATTGACTACTTTGAATCATTGGGCAGAAGACTTTACCTAATAGAACACTATGAACGGTATCAAGATGCACTCAAGGCTAAAAAAGAAAGAGAAAACTCCAATGAATATCTTATTCTCTACAAAGGTTCTCCATAATTGGAAGAACAGTACTTTGATCATGAGTAATAATGAGTTCATTTAATACTAAATAATTCAGATTGTGGTTCCATGTCTCTGAATCCCGAATTTAAAAAATATTTAGAAGAAACAATTCACGGCATAATAATTGGAATTCCAACACTGAAGAAAGAATACCCAAAATTCAAAAATGATTGGAAGTTTAGCAGTGAGTTTGATTTCCTGTACGGTTGCATAGTAGGTCAGATACTTGGAGCAAGCCTTACTGCCTTCAAAATCATACATGATAGGGAAGCAAAATCTGATGAAATTTTATCAATTGGCGAACTAATAGAATCATATTTTCCGCTGATTCGCGATGAGATACAAAATGCATCTTGACTTGTACCTACAATTTTGAATTTCAAAAGAATTATCTGTACTGCAAATTCTTGTCAAGATATAATTTTTTTCTACAATTTTTTATATTATTATAATCTTATTTTCCTTTTACAGATTTCGATTTTTCATGCATTTTTTTGAAGATTCGAACCGCTTCAAGATGCGAACAATTTGCCTTCAAGCCTTTACCATGATGAAATTTGTAAAAATTCTTGAATCCCTCACATTCGCAAGTTTCTGAGGTTACAAAATAAGACTTTGCCAGATCACTAGAAGATTTGACCTGATAGAGATCTTCCTCTACCTGTACCACACCATCTTTAGCCAAAGCCTTTGCCTTTTTGATCGTATTTGCACTCATGGTTTAGCAATTAGAACCGCTTGTTAAAAAGTACTTGAAAACGAGTCACCATTAGAGACCATGTTTGAATTCACACATTCAAAAAATATTATATCATATGAAACTGCATATTATGCGTGATTAGCGAAAGTATGCTAAACATGATTAACAAAGGAAAAATTACAATAAGCATAGATGGGAAACCCGTCATGTCACTTGACAGAAATTCCAAGTCACTTGAACTTGAGATATCAGGAGTTGAGAAAACTAACTTGAGATTATCCAATCTATTTGAGGCAAAAACAATCAAAGGAAGAATATTTTTGGAAACCTCTCAGCTAGTGAAAAAATTTACAAAAGACGGATGGATGTTCTCACTATATGACAGGGGCGAGCGCCTTCTTACTACTAGCACTCCTTCCAAATTTGGCCTGCATCTTCGCTTCAACCCCCTAAAGTTGAGACGAATATTGAGGGTCCTCTAGCTTTTAGGTGTCAGTAACACTACATTTTTCTTAGATGATGCCTTTTTTTCTTCTTCGGTTAATTCCCGTACATGTACAGACAGCGTTACAAGTCCATCTATTTCCAAAGTTTTTTCAATTCCTGGCAGTTTTATGTTTGTCTTTTGGAAGTTAATGTCTAGTTGCGAGTGCTTGTCAGCAAGTGATTCAATGAGACCTTCAAAGAAGCTTGCATCCATTCCTGAATCTTGTTTGCTCATGCCAGATATTATATGATTCAAAGTATTTACGCATTTAGTAGCATCAACATTGTGCAAGAAGTATCAATGTAGAACGAACGCCATCTATCCTTCGAATCTTTTCAGAAACGGTAGTGTTAATTTCATCGATTGTCTTTGATTCTATTTCTGCTACTATGTCATAATGACCTTCAGTACCTCGTGCTTCTTTTACTCTAGCTATTGTCTTCAATTCTTCTAGTACTTGTTCCTCTTGCCCGTAGTCACATGCGATCATAACATATGCAGTTGGCATAAGAAACATACGGCATCATAATATTTCAAGGAATCTACACAAACATAAGTGATACAGAAAAATATTATATCAAACATAATTTCCTGATTCACAACATTTAATCTTATGACAGGGATATCATTATTGGATATTACCATGGAACGTGACGATGATGAATCTGAAATTCTAAAGGGAATGTTTGAGGAGATAATGAAAATTATTAGTCAAAAACAGATCAAAATGGAATCTATTGTGCAAAAAGCTATAGAACAAGACATGATTTCTCAGGACTCATTTAACAGGATTTACAAGATACTCAGTGAATACGGCAAGAAAAAACAGTGGATGTAAATCAAATACAAGGTTATGATTCGGGCCAATTAGCACCGCATGAGTAACATATGCTTCTTACTCCATTGTATCTCTCATCATAATATACACCGCAGTTCAGAGATTCACAGCCCAAACAACTAACAAGATGGTCAGAATCAAAAACTATGGTCTGAGATGGAAACTTGTGATTTAAAAGTACCATTATTGGATGCGCCTTGCTCTTGTAAACAGCATATTTTCTTCCCTCAACTATGACAGAGGTGTAGACTTGAATAAGATCAAATTTCTTTAGATTTTTGATCTTCTTGTATGCCAATGCTAGCGAGATCTTGCATTCTTTGCTTATGTCAAGGGTCGATTTTGGTGAATCAGTCAGAGATTCCAATATTTTTCTAGAATATCTATCGCCAAGAATCTTGAAGATGGCATTAACAGTGGACTCATCTTCTACTGTCTTTCCTCTGAGTATCAATTTCACATTCATGATATATCACGTTTCAGCAAAGTCGCTGTTAGATTATGGTTTTAAGACTCTGAAATAAAAAGAAATCTGTAATGGCATGACTTTTCATAGAGACAACTAATGGGTATTTTTGCCCTTGAACACAAACTATCTGCCGATCACGATAGCCATGCTAGTGCAAAAGAAGAGATTTGGATAATAAACTAGGCAAAAAAATCTTGGAGAGGTGCCTTTGGTAGGGACCACCTCCAATGCGAAGGTTGCTTGCCTGCCAAACAATTGACTAAGAGATATGTTCCAATGCAAAAAAAAGGATCGTTTGGGCAAACCTTCGATATAATATCGATAAATTAGCATATAGAAGTCCCTCACAACCAAAGCTTAATTTTCATAATACTAGCTGATTTGTCAGAAGATTAGCTTTTGCCTGAATGTTTTTTGCAATAATTTCTGGCATTACCAGACAACTATCATTTGCAGTACGTGTGCGCCAAATACACAATCACAGTTTCATGTTAAGACTTTTGATCTTCTGAATTAGCGCATCATGATTTGAAGTTGGTTCTGTGGACAGTATGAGTAAACCATCATCTAAAAAGAGAGTAATCAGTTTCACTTTTTCCTTAGAGGTTATCATCCAGTTGGTCTTGCCAAGGGCTTCGTTAAACATGTCTTCCCATGAGGCTTTTATTGATGCTTGATAATGAGCCATACTGCTTAGTTCCTCATCAAGCAGAGGTGCAGTATTTGGACGCCTAGCAAAAGATATCAATTTTCTATCTTTTATTCTACCTACAAAGCGAACAGAGTTATCCAGCCCTAAGATCTGCATACATGAATCCATCTGCTTGAAACTTTGTGTCAATTTCAATATTGAAGCATCGAAAAGGAAATTTAATTCTATGGATACATTATGGTTATATAGATATGATCGGGTAGATTCTAAAATGCCATTTATTCAAATCTAAAAAATCCAAGACAGTGGCAAGATAATTAAGGTGAGGATCCATTTAGTGAGTATTTGCAATGGGCAAATTCAAGACTATACTGTTAACCTCTTGATTAGTTTTTCAAATTTACGTCCATGATTTTGGATCTTTTTTCCAGATGCGAACACCATCAACAAAAACCTGTTTTTCCTCTTCAAATACAGTATGCCACCTACCATCATGAGGAAACATAGTATTCATCTCCTGTACTTTCTCATTAGTAGGCGCCGTATTCATGAGTGCGCCCCATCTCATGTTTTGGATCTTTGGCATAATCTCGTTGATGTCTCGCATGATTATTCTATTAGCAGGCTTCTTTTATTTGCTTTTTTTTAAAAATTGTGATTTATTTGGATCAATGCAGTACGAGTCAGATTTCTTGTTCTTCATTGATCAACATTGTAATGGTAGAGACAATCTTGTTTACTCTTCTTATTTTACCAAGCACGTTTCTGATATCATCCATACTTTTACACTCAACTTTGACAATTATATCATACACCCCATAAACCCCTTGGATCTCATACTTGACAGACGGGTTATCTTTTATGATTTCCTTTATTTTTGATATTATCTCAACTTCCGAATCGGGTTGACTATTTAGTAAGATGTATGCAGTTGTCACACCATATTTAGGAATCCATACTATTTCAGCATGGGTGCATACAAATTCACATACAATTGCATAAATTCCAACAGATAAACATGGTAGCAATCAGAGTCAAACAGCGGCTCCCCTAACTAGATATTCATTGGCTATGAGTATACATGCCAATGTTTCTTCCTTTGGTTGCTATCTAGTATATGATACGCATCAGCGAAATAAAAGACTATGGAACAGACCAAGTAATCTATTTGTAATTTCGATTTCCACATAACGAGCTTTATTACTTTGATTAACGAATAATATACATGAGAAAAGAATTCTGCCATGTTTGTAAAGAAGGCGGCAAACAATGTGTTGATGTTGATACCAAGGGTGAAGTATACCTCAAAATGTTTGAGGTAAAATGCTCAAAATGTGGAGCTCCCCTAGTAGTCTGACACGGCACATCCACATTTTTGTGACTAGATTAGAAGATTGTCAGTCAATTAATTCCCTACTACAGTATATACTCCATGACAACAATCGTAGGAATTAAGACAAGAGATGGGGTAGTCCTAGGCTCAGACAAAAGAGCAAGCAAAGGATTCTTCATAGGATCAAAGATAGTCCAAAAGATTGCAAAAATGGATGAGACTCTGGCAGTGGCAATTGCAGGTCAGCTCTCAGATGCAGAATACATAATCAAGGTAGCAAAAGCAGAGAGGAGACTCATGGAACTCAGAAGAGGATTTCCTCTAACTGTAAAAGAGTCTACCAGATTGATTGCAAATCTGGCCTACTCTGGCTTGAGAAATTATCAGCCATACTATGTAGAGTTACTTGTAGCAGGAGTAGACCAGCATGGTGCACATGTATATGCAGCTGACATGAGTGGTGCCATAACATCAGAAGACTTTGCCTCGTCAGGTTCTGGTTCTCCCATTGCATATGGAGTACTCGAAAGTCTGTACAACAAGGAGATCAAAAATGAACAAGCAAAGGAAATTGCCACACGGGCTGTTGCAGCTGCAATGGAGCGAGATCCAGGCTCAGGTAACGGAATAGACGTGCTGGCAATACCAATGATAGCAAGGGAGGTTGCGGCATAAATGTCAGAATCTTCAAACACTGGAAGATTTCCTTTCTATGGACCTCAAGGCAGACTTGTTCTGGTAGACAGCGCACTAGAAGCAGTAAGTCGCGGATCAACCACCATAGGAATCAAGACTCCAAAATTTGCCATACTTTCAAGCCAGATAAAACCTACGCATCCACTGATAGAACCATCTGAGAAAATATTCTCAATTGATTATCATGTAGGTGCTACGGGTTCAGGATACATTGGAGATATCTTGCAGCTAATCGATACCCTAAGACTAGAAGCTCAGAAACACAAATTGACATACGAAAGTCCAATAGATACAGATTCGCTGGCAAAACATCTCAGCACCTACCTACACAACTATACAACGTATGCAGTAAGACCACAAGCTGCTTCAATAATACTGGCTGGTGCAGATGAGACAGGAGTGCAGCTATACCAAGTGGATCCAAGTGGTACTTTCTTCAAGGGTTCGGGCTTTGTCATAGGTCAAGCATCAGATGTGGCACTCGATGTTGTAACAAAGGGATATAGCGCAGATTTGACCCAGCAACAGGCCATAGATCTATCAAAAAAGGCAATAGAGAAAGCATTGGGAGAAAAACCAATTGTTAGCGCAGGTATTGTTCTTGCAGGCGAGAATACGTTCCACAAGATTCCCTTAGACAAGTAAACTACCCCCGCCTTCATTTTTTTTTTTGCAGATATAGTTATGTATTCAGATCATGTCAAACGTGTTATTTTATCAGATCATGATGGATAAAAAAAG
>JBAVVB010000001.1:0-3729 GCA_049697075.1 Nitrosotalea sp. | reverse complement strand
AGATTGACCTACCCTTTGTGAGTCCCCTTTCCAATCCCTTTCTGTAAATGTATGCAGTCTTTTCAATTACTGCGTCAGAGAGGGCAAGCTTGTCCCTCAACCTGTTGAGTTCACTAAAAGCCTGTCTCAAGTTCTTGTCTGCTGATTCACTAGCCTTACTTCGATTATCCCATGTTCTGAGACGATCCATGGTATGTTTCATTGAGGAAGAAAGCGGTTTTCCCATTGCATCTGTTCTACCATGCCCTATCATGGTTGCAAGCCCCATGTCATGTACTGCAAGTGACGTAGGCATTCCCGTTCTTGCCCTGTCATCATATTCTTCCTTTGTAAATGCGCGTGTTTCAGAGCCCAAGTCTACAATACGATCTTGGATAACAAAACCGCAACCACTGCAAAATTTTTCTCCAGTCGAACTATCTGTTACGAGTGAATCTTTTCCACATCGCATACAACTACCAGCATTATAATTATGTAAGACCATACAATTTGTCACCTGCATTGCATGACCTATCAATAAGAACTCTCGTATTTTATGATGCATGATTCAGGTTCTGTTGCATTTTTGGTTGCTGATGTTCAGAAATCACATGATTGATCAACAAACAAGGCAACAATGTCGCAATTCAACATGCTTAATAGCAATGCAAGTTCTCGAATAATATGGCAAAAGCCAAATCAAAAGCAAAGTCGAAATCAAAAACAGCAAAGAAAACAAAAAGATAAAAAATAGTGACCTGAAATGGTCAATCTCATTTTTTCCATAAAAAAAATTCTGAAAATATAAGTCAACATAATATGGCATATTCATTATTCAGCGAGGTGTTACTATCAGTCTGTAAAACTGCTTGTTATTGGTATAATCATAGATGTTATTGCAAATATCATATTTTACTTTAGAACAAAAAAGGTAAAAGATGGAACTGTGGTCAGGCCTGCACAGACCTACAGATAGACCAGGCACAACTGAGCTATAATCAACTCGCATTGGTTTTACAAGAGTATTTCTTGATCGATTCGTAAGAATGTAACCGTATTGAGAGAAAAATTACGTATTTGTCATGAGTTTTATTGAATTATTCATTGGCAAATTCCATTAGGTTTCCATCCATCATTTTGCTTATTTTATATTTGCAGCAGTTTTTTCCAAATAAACTAGAGTACTTTATCGTTAATTTTTTCAGTTTTAAATATTTGATATACAATCCTTTGGTAGAGACACATATTGCCTCACTTTTATTGCCAGTGAATAGTTCAAATCTTTACATGATTTGAACAAACTTTCTATTTCATTCATTAATTTTTTTCCTAATACTATAATGTTCAGAGTCAAGATGAACCACGAATCTACTAATGACCAAGCCTTTCCTGCGCAAATGTCCTAACAGAGTCTATTATTTTCTCATCAACTAGGCTTTAAGAAATATTTGGCATCCAAATTTATCTCACATACTTTGTAAAGTCTGAATCATTGGAGCAATGTTAAGATCATCGTAAAGTACAGCGTCACTTTTGTATGTTAATTTTCAAAGATAGAGTATTTCTTCAACATCAGGGACTTGCTTTTTCTATCATCATTGTATAATTGTTGATCAAGCTTTCCGTTCAAATCTAAGTTTTATGATAGTTACACATTCAGATACATACGAATCTATAGCGTATCCTTTAACTAGACATTGCATATAGTGAAATCATGGGACAAAAAGTGTCAGGAATTGAAAAGCTTCTTGCACCCTCGCTAAACAGAATAGAAGAAGAGTTGAAAATAATTCATGATGAGATGAATACAGCAAAGGCAAAGATAGATGAGACTGGCAATAGGATAACAAAACTTGAAGAGGATAATAGACGCCTTGCAAATAGAATAGATAAGATAGGCAGCGGTCTACCAACCGAAGTTCAGGTCTCAATTGATAACATAAACGACATGGAAAAACATGACAGAGACGAAATCGATGTTCTAAAGCGTAGCATTGATGTTGCCCAAAGAAGGTTGGCCATCTTAGAGGCCAAAATGAAAGAACTTGGCCAATAAATCTCATTCCAAGATAAATTCCATACTTGAAAGAATTGTTTTGTTATTTTTTAGACGATTTGATAGCCTTGTGACTTAGAGATGTGTTTTATGTTATGATCTCTTTTTCTTTTTAGGACCATTCAATGATGATTTCTTTTTAGGGTCATCTAGTGCTGCTTTCTTTTTGTCTAGATGTCTGACTCCAAAGCCAGCGAAGAAAACTAGCCAGCCTATAATGGTCACATATCCTATGATACCCTTAATCGAACTAATACTGTCTGAACTAAAACTAGATAACGGAGACGCAGTTGCAGAAAATATCCAGATTATGAGTTGCACTGAAAGTCCTGCGATCATAAGGATTGTGCCTCGTTGCATACAATCATAACTTTGGTACTGATCTTAAAGATTCCCCCAAAAATCATGAATAGAAAGATCATCTAGAAAGCATCATTTTTTACACATAAAAAACACGGTCTGCGATTTTTGTTTACTATAAAAGGGCATGACTTGATTTTGACGCAAAGGCGTGACTAGTTGAAACTAAATATTTAAATCAAATTCCGTTTCATAAGATGCAATGTCCACAAAAACAATTGGGATAATAATTGCCGCTTTTGCAGGCGGAGTGATCGCAATAGGACTTGCGATGTCAGCTGGATCAGGATGGGAACCAGCAGGTACGTATACAGGAATAAGTAACGCAGCGCACATGGTCAATGATTCATCGAATTGCTATGCGTTTCAGACAGGATGTAATAGTACAAGTTACGGTTCAACAACTACCAGTTCTGACTATAGCGGTGCAGCTTTAAGCGGCAGCTTTGGCGGACCATAGATTTAAAATCTATTATTTTTTTCATTTCATAAAGAATGACAGTATAATTTTTCCATCATAGTTAGGTTTGCAAGACATGAGAGAGGGGGGAAAGTTATCCTTTTTTGCCAAGAATTGGCTTTTGGAATTAAAATCAGCCAGTAACAAGTCTTAAGTTATCACAGAATACTTGTTAAAAGAAATGAGCGAGGAACAATGCGTAGAATGTTTGTCAAAGAATACCAGCGAATACATGAACCCAATTGAGAAGAGTGACGGGATGCACTATTATTTTTTATGTGAAGATTGTAAACATGAATGGGAAATAATAAGAAAATAATGAGATTTGATCACCTTTAAAAATACTAAACTGTGAGTACATATCCATATTGAAAAAAACTGCATATCTTCTGATAGCATTAATTTTTGTATCAAGTATGACAATAAGTTTGTCAACTGATGCAATTGCACAGCAAGAACCTACAAATAATTTTAACACAATTAATTATCCTAGCGCCACAAATACATTTGCTCTTGGAATTAACACTGCTGGGCAGATAGTTGGATATTATTATGGTAATCAAGAGAACAATCAAGAAAACTATCACGGCTTTTTACTCTCATCTGACAACTATACCTCAATTAATTATCCCAGTGCAAGTAGTACGACTGCTCTTGGAATTAACAATGCTGGGCAGATAGTTGGATATTATTATGATAATTCAGGGAACCTTCACGGTTTTCTGCTCTCAGCTGGCAACTATACCTCAATTAATTATCCTGGTGAAAATAGTACATCTGCTTTTGGCATTAACAATGCTGGTCAGATAGTTGGAAATTATATTGATAGCGTGGGACACTTTCATGGCTTTTTACTCTCAGCTGGCAACTATAC